>CAYJHX010000022.1:8459-13922 GCA_964369395.1 uncultured Desulfovibrionaceae bacterium | reverse complement strand
GAGTTCCATACAGGATACCATGCACGGCCAAGGCCTTCACCGGTGGAGCGTGGACGATATACGTTTACAGCACCGCCAGCAGCTACTACCATGGCATTGGTTTTGAAGATGTGCACTTCGTTGTCACGAAGGTTAAAGCCCACAGCACCGGCAATACGGTTAGGGGTTTTGTCGTCAAGCATAAGCTTTACGATGAAGATACGCTCCATAATACGTTCTTCACCAAGAACGTTTTTAGCAGCTTCAGCAACGATGCACTTGTAGGACTCACCGTTGATCATGATTTGCCAACGGCCGGAACGTACTGGGTCGTCGCCATTGCGAAGGCTTTTGCCAGCGGCTTTAGCGGCAGCACCGTCCATGTTGTGGCCATGCTCGTCTTTAATCCAGCAAGGAAGGCCCCAATCTTCGAAAAGATGTACGGAGTCGTCCACGTGACGGCCAAGGTCAAAGATAAGGTCTTCGCGAACGATACCCATAAGGTCTGTACGAACCATGCGTACATAATCGTCGGCGGAGTTTTTACCAATGTAGGTGTTAATGGCGGAAAGACCTTGAGCTACGGCGCCGGAACGCTCGAGAGTAGCTTTGTCAACCAACATCAATTTAAGATCGGGGGCGTATTTGTCAGCCCAACGTACAGCTTCAACAGCGGTACCACAGCAGCCCATGCCGCCGCCTACCATGAGGATATCCACTTGATGCTCTTTCACCACTGGTTCAGCGATGGCAACACCCTTTACACTTTCCTTAACAGGAATTCTAGGCATAATAATTCTCCTTCATTCGCACTTGTTAGGGGCACTGCCTAGCGGCCGTGTTCCATTTCGGTTGCAGCTTTGTCAGCTTCGCCAATTTGAGTAGCTTCGGTATTGAACACTTTAGGCTCAACTAAAGCAGTTTCAGTAAAGAGCAATTCGTCTTCTAAATTGGCTGGCTCTGGATGACCTTCAAAAGGTTTGATGGAACCTTCAGGAGTGGTACGAATGGGGAATTTGAAACGCTTTACGTTGCCGTTACGGAACTTAACTGTCCACATGATGGAGTCAGCAGAACGCATGGGGATACAAGTACCGCCCATGGGTGCAAAGTCAGCGTAAGGACGTGCAGTAATGGCGCCTTGAGGGCAGATTTTTACACAGGAATAGCATTCCCAGCAAGCATCGGGTTCTTGGTTGTAGGCCTTCATTTCCTCGGAATCGAGAATCATGAGGTCATTGGGGCAGATATACATACAGGCGGTCTTCTCGCCACCCTTACAGCCGTCACATTTTGACGGATCAACAAAAGTCGGCATACGTATCCTCCAACTCATCTTTTAATGTTAATGGCAAAATCCATATATAAAGCGGGGAAACACACTCTTTCACCCGATGGAGCCTAAAAAGGTCGGTAAGGTCCAACCTTTTATGAGATCCATCCAATGAAACTCTTGTAAACCATGTAATGCACAATAAGGCTATATGAAAGAACGTAAGGCTAAAAAATCACGATAAAAAGCATCGTTAAAGAGAATCTAGCAAAAAAAATTTTCACAGTCAAGAAAAGAATGTATTTTTTTTCACAAAGTCGTTTTTTCACAACATTCGTCGCGAGGGCAAATTCTTTGTATTATGCTGAAAAAAACACATCACATACATATATATATACTGTACACAAGTGCTCTAGCCTATTATAACATTTAACAAAGAACTAAACAAACTCTTTCTCTGTATTAGATTGTAGCAAATTATTTTTTTTTTGTACAGTACCTAACAGCATTTTTCTAAAAATTAATCCAAAAATATAAAATTAAAATTTTCATCTGTAATTTCAAGAAGATAAAAATACATATCGCAATTTGTGATATTTTTCACAACGCCACAATTTTGCCCATATTTTTTTTGCTGCTTGCCTATATCAATAATTCACGCTAAAGAGGTGTCTTCTTGTAGCACACACCATAAGAAAAAACAATAGGTTTTTTGCTTCTGGTAAGCCTTTAACAATTATATAGGGATAGGTCATGGAAAACGACAACTCGCAACGCGAAAGCTACGGCGCCAAAAACGCTGATCACAAAAAGCAAGGCAGTAACAACCAAGATAGGGACGCCTCGCACTCCTCAGGAAGACACGAAGACGGCGCACGTAAAGACCGCAAAAATTTTACTGACAGAGAGCGCCGCCCTGCTCCTAGAAAATTTGCAGGCCGCGGCGATAGAAGACCTCGCCCCGACTTTGGCCCCAAGGGTGATGACGCCCGTAGCGGGCGTAAACCTTGGGAAAAGCGCACCAACGAGCAACGCGATGGTCGTGATAATCGCGACAGTCGCGATAATCGTGATGGCCGCTCAAACTCTACCCATGGCGACAGAAAACCACGTTCTTTCAATGCTGAATCTAGAGACAGACGTGACTCCTATGGCAACCGTGATGGACGCAATTTCCGCGAAGACCGTGAACACAGAGGCGATAGACGTCCTGCCTACGGACAAGACAGGCAAAACGATCGTGACTTTGAAGCACGCCGCCCACCTCGTCCAAGCCGCGATGCTTCTTATGGTGATAGAGACCAACGCCCGCGTCAAGACTACGATGCCAGAGACCGTCGCCCTCGCTCTGCTGATGACAGAGCTCCACGTTTTCAAGACCGAGATAGACGCCCTTCTTATAATGATAGAGAGCGTCGCCCCTATGCAGAAGATGGCCAACGCCGTTATCCTGACAGTCGTCCTGCGCGCCATGGTGAAGACCGCCAATACCGCTCTCCTTCGCAAGGATACGAAGGACAAAGACGTCCACGCCCAGACTACCCTCAGGGACAAAATAGACCAGACAGACAGTCGTATGACCGCCGTCCGCCTTTTGCTGAAAGAAATGCTGGGCATGAACGAGGCGAAAGACCCTACAGAGAAAGACCGCCGCGCTCTGACTACCCTGCTTCTGAACGAGGCCGCAACGATGCTGGCTTTGAACGTCGCCCGCGAGAAGGGTTTCGCCAAGAGCGTACCCACGAAACACGTTCTTTCCAAGAACGCACCGCATATGCAGACCCATCTACGCAAAACCATGAAGGAAATGCCCCCTATGCAGAGCAAGCCGCTCCGATAGACGGTGGTAGCACCTACAGCTCTCCGCTTATGGAAGGTACCCCCTTCACAGAGGCCTCCTCTACCAAGGACACCTTCGCAGGTCATGAGCAAGACATTGCCGCCATACCAGCACAGCAAGATGACGCACCCTTTTCACGCGAGAATGAAACTCATGAAAATGCACCCTATGCTGGTGCATCGCATGAAGGGGCTCCTTACGGTGAAAGAAGTCAACACAGCGCTCCCGCCTATTTTACCGATATGAATCGTCCCTTTGGGCGTGGTGGCAGAGGTGCCCGCGGTGACAAACGTCCCCCCTTGCGCGAAACTGTCATGAACATGGACAAAGACCTGCTCAAAGTGTTGGCTCGTCGTTGTAATATTTTAGGAAAAATGAAGGCCAAATCCGGTCACCTAGAGGTACGCGAAGAAAAAGAAATTCGCGCTTCTTGGGAAAAAACCGCCACGCAAATGACTCGCGACCCGCGTATCATTCATCAACTTTTTGCCCTCATGCAAGAAATCACCTTTTCGGCTAAACCCGAAGAAGGCATGGCAAAACGTACCGGCTTTAACCTTGCTCCGCCTCCTTTACCAGTAGGCATTCGCATGCATGCGCCCTTGGTGAGTCGACGCAGTCGCCTTTTCTTAGCCATGGCCGGTGCTTCCGGCTCGGCTTGTCGCATGGCTCCCAGCCTCTTAGATGATGCCAGCGTTGAATGTATTAAAATGTTTAACCAATGCGCCACATCCTTGGCATGGGATGATGACGGCACGCTGATTTCTCGCGAAGGCGGCGGCCTGTCTTTGCCCGACAAAGTTATCTTTGTGGGCGATGATATCCTCAACTTCTTCTTGCTGTTGGGCCATTATGTCAGCCAAAACACCCGTGCGAAATTTACCGGCGAATCTGCCCTTAAAAAGGCAGACCTCACCTCTGTGCGCTCTTTCTTACCCCAATTGGGTGCTCGCATAAGCAATGTTATGCCCAATAGCTCGGGCTTTCCCATTCGTCTAGAATGCTCCGGCATTTTACCCGAAACAGTAGATATTCCCGAAGATGTACCAGCAGATTTTGTACTTGGCCTATTATTAGCCGCACCGTTTTGGGAAAACTCCATCAGCTTTGACCTACGCTTCCATCCTCAAGCCGAAAGTATTATGGAAGAAGCACTGGCCATACTTACCCCCTGTAAAGCCAAAGTACGCCGCGAAAACGACATTTTGTTCTTTAACCCTTCCAACATAAAAACACCCTCCACGCCGGAATTGGGCATGGACTTGCAATTTGCCGCCTATATCCTGGCTTTACCTCTAGCGCAAGGCGGACAAGTACAGCTTGACGGTCTCTGGCCTGTATGTCCCACCGCTGAGCAATTGGAAAAATGTATGCATTTCTTCGGATTGATTACAGAGAAAAGCACAAGCGGTATTCACGCCACGCATCCTCGTGTGGAAAACCCCCAAGGTTTTGGCGCTTCCACCTCCACTTTTGCTGTGCAAGAAAGTATGGAAGCCGAAGCAGATTTTGCACCGGAAGATAATACTGACCCCGAAGATGGCTTTACGGCAGACGATATTCTTACTGCGGAAGAAAATTTTGTCTCCCATGAAAATGATCCTGCAGAAGAAATCCTTACAGAAGAAATTTCTGCAGAAGAAGGGTTTACAGAAGAAAAACCCATGGAAAGTATCTTCTTGCCCGCCTCTGCCTTATGGCAAGACCCACGCTTTACGCCTTTGCTTGCAGCTTGTGCCTACATATTAGCTTTGCGTCATCAAGGAAAAAAGCGTATAGTTCTTCCTGCCGAGGCTCCTGTAGAAAGCCTAGAGTCTTTCTTCAACCATCTTGGCTTTGAATATGTGGAAGACGGCTTTACATTGGATGTATCTCGTCAGCGTCGCGATCCGGCCACTGTCTGGACGGCACCGACACCGGCTTGGGCTTTAGCCTTTGCTTTAGCCGCCGCTGCAAAGCCCCATATTAAACTAAGTAATCCCGGAATTATGACCAATTTATATCCACAATTCTGGAATTTGTACAATGCCCTCCCCTCTTTTGACATTAAAAAGAATGTTACGGAGCAAAAAAATGATAAACCTGTCCGACGACGAATTATTGCCGCAGACCAAGAAAGAACTGGAAACGGAGATAGCACTGATAGACACGATGCTTGAGGAAAATGACGCCGCCTTACGCACCTTGCTTGCGGCGGAAGACCCTCAAAGTGGTGTATTTTATGCTCAAGATATACATAATTTGCGCCAACAAAAAATGGTCTTGCTTACCCGCAAACAGTTGCGTGAAGTACGTATTCGGCGCATTGTGTATAATGACTCGGATGCCTAAGCTTAACGGATAAATACTTGTAGAGAGAATTTGCCCCCAA
>CAYJHX010000022.1:5226-8359 GCA_964369395.1 uncultured Desulfovibrionaceae bacterium | reverse complement strand
GACTCGGATGCCTAAGCTTAACGGATAAATACTTGTAGAGAGAATTTGCCCCCAAGTTCTCCCTACAAGTATTTCTTTTTGCTTAACCCCCTCTACACTTTACGGCTTTTGCACAATAACAAAGACCTTATGCAAAAGCCGCAAAGCCTATATCACGACTTTACAGCCTTACCGCTTCATGCTATTTAGGCAAACATGAAGCACACAAAAGTAAAATACGGGCTTTTTTTGAGCCCCACTCTGCTTTGCAACACGCCGTCTTTTTTCCATACATTTTCCTCATTATGAGGAATTTTTTTTGTAAAAAACTCTCTGGCTCTTTTATCAGTAACCACCAACACCAGAAGTAATCTTATGAACGAAACACCCTATCAATGGTCACACAAAGACCTTTTAGATGTGAACCAGCTCAGCAAAGAAGATGTACACCACGTACTTGATCTGGCAGGCAGCTTTCAAGAAATTAATAGACGACCAGTAAAAAAAGTCCCCACGTTGAAAGGAAAAAGCGTTATTCTCTTTTTCTCCGAAGACAGCACCCGTACCAAAATGTCCTTCGACGTAGCCGGAAAACGTCTTTCCGCCGATACTTTTGCCTTGGGGAAAAGTGGCTCTAGTATCAAAAAAGGGGAAAGCCTCAAAGATACCGGCCTTACCCTGCAAGCCATGAGCCCAGATATTATTGTTATCCGCCATTCTAGCAGTGGTGCGGCGCAATATTTGGCAGAGCTCCTGCCTTGTGGCATTGTCAATGGCGGTGATGGCTGGCACGCCCACCCCACCCAAGCTCTACTCGATTGCTTTTCTCTGCGCACCATTTGGGGCTCAGAGTTTACCGGAAAAACATTGCTTATTCTGGGGGATGTGGCCCACAGTCGCGTGGCTCGTTCTAATATTCAGCTGCTTACCATGCTCGGCGTCAACGTGCGCGTCTGTGCGCCACGTACGCTCCTGCCCGCTGGTATTCACACTTGGCCTGTAGAAATATATAATAATTTAGCCAAAGCCGCCCAAGGTGTCGATGCTATTATGTGTTTACGCCTCCAGCTTGAGCGACAAGAGGCAGGTTTACTTCCCTCCTTGGCAGAATATTCCCGCCGCTTTTGCCTCACCCCGCAAATAGTAGCCCAAGCCAAGGAAGACGCAAAAATCTTACACCCCGGCCCCATGAACCGCGGATTAGAAATTGCCGCCAGCGTTGCCGATGCCCCCAGTTCTTTGGTACTAGACCAAGTCAGCGCCGGCGTTGCCACTCGTATGGCTGTATTATATTTATTAGCGCACAGAAAAGACAGTTAAGGAGTTCGTATGTCTCACATACTTTGTATAAAAAATGCGGATTATTTGGGCGCCCGTGTTAACGTGCATGTGGAGGGTGATCGTATTGTCACCATGACCCCCTATGGCAAGCCTATTCCAGAAAACGCAGAAGTATTTGATGCCGATGGCTTATTACTTTTTCCCTCCTTTATAGATGCCCACGTGCATTTACGCGAACCGGGCTTTGAATATAAAGAAGACGTAGCTTCAGGCCTTGCGGCGGCTCTGCACGGCGGTTTTGGCGCTGTCATGTGTATGGCCAATACCCGCCCCGTAAATGACAATGCCGCCGTCACATCTTTTATTATAGAACAAGGCAAAAAAGCTTTTCCACATGGGCCTTTTGTTTACCCTGTGGGCGCTGCCACCACGGGCCTTTTAGGAAAAGAAATGGCCCCCTTGGCCGAGCTTAAAGAAGCTGGCTGCGTGGCCATTTCCAATGACGGGCATTCCATGGAAAACACCGAGCTGTTGCGCCGTGTTATGGAATATGCCACAGATTTGGATCTTATTGTCATCGACCATTGTGAAGATGCTGCTCTAGCCAAAGGTGCCCATATGAACGAAGGGATAACCAGTGGCCGCATTGGCGTGAAAGGACAGCCCTATGTGGGCGAAGCTATGCAAGCCGCCCGCGATATTTTACTCGCAGAATATTTAAATATTCCTATACATATTGCGCATGTATCTTGTGAAGCTGTAGTAGAATTAGTGCGTTGGGGCAAGGCTCGCGGAATTAAAGTAACAGCAGAAACCTGCCCCCATTACCTTTTGTTAGACGACACAGCGTTAGAAAATTATGGTACCAATGCCAAGGTAAATCCCCCTTTACGCACCCCTAAAGACAGAGAGGCCTTGCGTCAAGCAGTAAAAGACGGCACCATTGATATTCTTATTACCGATCATGCGCCCCATGCCGCTCACGAAAAGGATTGCCCCCTGGACGAAGCGCCCAACGGTTTTACAGGCTTAGATTTAGCAGTAGCACTGACTTGGAAATTGGTGCAAGAAAATGTGCTCAATAGCGGCGATATGCAACGCTTGTGGTGCAACCGCCCCGCAGAAATTTTTAACCTTCCCTTCAACGGCTTTGCCCCCAACGATAGAGCCGACTTCTTCCTCTTTGATCCGCAAAAAAGTTGGGAAGTGACGGAAGAAACTGTACACTCCAAAAGCTGCAATACGCCCTTTAAGGGGCATACCCTACAAGGAAAAGTTGTGGCCCACTGGTTGCAAGGCAAGAAAATTTTTTAACAGGTTATTGAAAAAATGTAATCTACTTCGTCAGACTTGTTTATTCTTTCGACATGGACCAGAAGAGTCCTATGCCTTCAAGAAAAAACGTCGTCTTTCTCGCATCTTACACTTTTTGAACAGCCTGCTGAAAAATAATAAAAATGGTATTTTGCCAAATTTTTTTGAAACAGACTTTTGCAACAAGCTGTTAAAAGGAACTATTTATGAAAACATTTCACTATAAACTTATCACTCTCCTCTGTTGCCTGTGTTTATACAGCACAGCCTTTTTTGAAATATCGCATGCAGCCTCCATGGAGGAAGAGCTCGAAAACCAAGAAAAGCATTTCGACTCGTTAAGCGAAAACCCCAACGCATTACCGGCCATACCGTATAAAGTGGTACTCAATCAGCAAAATGCTCGTGTCTTTGCCCAAAGTCATGCTCCTCTTTTCATGGCAGGTAAAGAAAAGCAACTTTTTGTTGTTTTACCACAAAGTGCCACCGATGTGCACTTTACCCTACCTAAGGTCAATGGCAAAAGCCAAGGCACCATAGTGGGTTGGTCTTCTGTCAT
>CAYJHX010000022.1:0-5126 GCA_964369395.1 uncultured Desulfovibrionaceae bacterium | reverse complement strand
TACCTAAGGTCAATGGCAAAAGCCAAGGCACCATAGTGGGTTGGTCTTCTGTCATTACCGAGCCCTTTGCCACTCAAGGTACAGTACAAAAGCAACAGCAAGCCTTAGAAGCCATGGTAGATAGCACCGCTGCCGCTTTGGAAACATCGAGGGTAAAATTTGAAGCTCTCAAAGAAAAATACTTAACCCTTTCTGAACAAAATAAACAGCAAGACATGAGTATCACCATAGGTGAGTTGGTCATAGCTGCTGCAGAAAATTCTGAAAATCAACGCGCTTGGCAAAAAGCCAACGCTTTAGCCATGCAAGGCCAAAAAGCATTAAGCAAGGCCAGTTCCAGCCAAGGCTTCTATCTTACTGTAGATACCCCCTTGGCCGAAAAAAGCTCGCTAAATATCGCCTATGCGTACACTTTACCTGACAGTAAATGGACGCCCAACTACAATATCAATGCTAATACGGAAAAAAATACCATCCACATTCAGTTACAAGCAGAAATTGTACAAAACAGCGCCATGGATTGGAGCAACACACAGATAGAATTTAGCACCGTAGAAGGTAATGCCTTCACACCGGCCCCCGTGCAACCTTGGATTGCCGGAGAAAACAGCGCCGCGTATGCTCAAATGCGTGGTAAAGCCGCTCCCATGCTCATGGATAGCGCCCCCATGACCAACAGTAGAGTAAACTTTAATGAAAGAGAAGCTTCTGCCTCTTGGACATTGCAAAAGAAGCTCTCTATTCCCGAGGGACGCAGTACTCTTGTTTTATTAGAAAAAACCGAAAAACTGCCTCTACAACGCATTGCACGCCCTAACACAGGTCACAGAGACATAGAAACCGTATGGCTGAGCGCAGACTATACCTTACAAGACACATTCTGGCCTCAAGGCAACGCACGCTATCTTTTAGATAATGTGCCTGTGAGCAATGGGTATTTTCAACCGAAAACGCAAAAAGTGACGCTCTTTTTTGGCCCAGATCCGCTTGTCACGGTACTAACTCAAAAAGATGTTCGTAAAAATGGCAAAGAAGGTATTATCCAAAAAGAGCAAGTATTTTCATGGAAATGGACGTATACCATTCATAATCAACGGAAAACCCCTGTGACAGTGCGCATAGAAGAACCAGAAGTACAGCTTGCCCATAAGGATATTTCTGTGGTATACCAAGACATACCCAAGGCAAGCCCCGGCCCAGATAAGACGCTTATTTGGACTGTGAAGATTCCGGCTCAAGGTAAAGAAAAAGTTCAGCGCGCAATCACCATTAAAGCGCCAGAAGAGTTAAAGTTTTTTCCAGGAAGATAGATAAACACACACTGTATCCGCAGGCACAACGCTTGCGGATACAGAATATAAGGAAAAACATATGCACATACGCCCCCCTCACGTGGCTGGTTCCTTTTATGATGCCAATGCAGATACTTTGGCGGCATATGTGCGACAATCTTTGCAGGATGCACAAAAAAACTCTACAAGCATCCCGCAAGAGGTCACCATGGCCCTCTTGCCCCATGCCGGACATTTTTATTGCGGCCACATCATCGCTCAAGCTTTAACGCGCATTCGCTTACAAAAGCGCCTTATTATCCTCTGTCCCAATCACACGGGCCAGGGCGCTCCTTTAGCTGTCTGGTATCCTCAGCAACACACGCCCTCACAAAGTGCGCAGCAAGACAGCTCACAAAAACAGCAGGGGCAACAAGACACGCTAGAGCAAGGGCAAGCCAAACAAGGGGTAAAACCAAATATAGACACAAGCCCAGAATACGCCGCTTGGCAAACACCGCTTGGCAACGTACCTCTTGATGTGGAACTGGCAGAAAAAATTATCCAGTACGATATTTGGGGCAATACGCTGCAAAAGCCTTCTCATGCCCCTTCTTTTAGCCCAGATACCACAGCCCATGCGCGCGAGCATTCCATCGAAGTGCTCCTGCCCTTTTTACAAGAATGGGCACCGCAATGCCGCATTGTCCCCATTGCTGTGCGCAGTCACGATTTTTCCCTCCTACAAAGGGCAGGGTTAGCCCTTGGGGAATTACTTAAGCAAGAAGATGATGTGTCTATTATTGTCAGTTCAGACATGCATCATTTCTCTGATCATGCTACAACCCTCGAATTAGATAACAAAGCTCTTGAAGCTCTGCTGGCCTTTGACCCTTTACGCTTGGCCCAAGTAGTACAAGAGCATCAAATTTCCATGTGCGGTGTGTGTCCTGCCATCCTTGCCATGTACGCGTGTAAGGTACTCGACGCCTGTGTCTGTACACAGCTAAACCACACAACTTCTTATGAAAAAGGAGGAGATGCGTCTAGAGTGGTAGGCTATGCCAGCCTTATTGTGCAAAAAAGAACTTGCTAATTTGTGCAAAATCATGCATAACTTAGTGGACAGATATTGCAAAATACTCTGTTGATACTTTTTTTAACTGCTTTTGGAGGTTATATGTCGCAAGAAAATTCTAGCGTTGTCATAGACAAAGCGCAATCATCATTCTCTGACCTATGGAAAAAAGAAGACTATTGGGCCATTTGGCTTGGCCTTGCCTTTGTCTTCCTAGGCCTGTATTTGTATGTGTTTAGCTATCCTGCTGCCGATAAAGCTGCCAGCCTTGAAAAAATTAAAGCTGCTGAAGTGGTCATGCAGGCCGAAGCAGATAAAGTTCCTGCGTTCAAAACCGTTGCTTTCTACGAAGCCCAAGACAGTAAAAAAGTAAAATTTAAAGCTACTGACTTTGGTTCTGCCCTCAAAGCGTACATGAATAAGCCCTCTGGCTGGACGACTAATCCCATGCACGCCTTCACCATGGACAAGGCCACTGCTGAAAAGCTTAACGAAAAGCCTAAAGTAGCCCTTGCCAAAGCCAAAGAAAATACAGCTAAAGCCAAGGCCGAAGCCTTAGCCGCCCAAGACGTGGCAGCCCAAGCTGAATATAAAGACGCTGCTTTAAACAAAGCCGCCGACGATAAAATTACCGCATGGCGCGGTGCTATCCGTGCCGAAGGCTCTGCAGCAAAAAAGATAAAGAAACCTTTCAATATTTTACCTTCTTTGCCCATTTTAATGATTTCGCTGGCCCTTATCTTCAGCATCGGCATTGCCGCCATGGGTCAAAGCGTACCTAAATTTGCCATAGGCTTTGTAGGTTTATTCATCTTTACTATCATTGCCTTGGTCATGGGTGGCCAAGCCAACATGAAATATTACGGTGTGGGCACCGAAGCCTGGGCCATCATCCTTGGTATGCTCATAGCGAATACCGTGGGCACGCCCAACTGGATGAAACCCGCCCTACAGGTAGAATACTATATCAAGACAGGTCTTGTACTGCTTGGCGCCGAAATCCTCATGGACAAAATCATCGCCATCGGTATTCCCGGACTCTTCGTTGCTTGGGTAGTAACACCTGTGGTACTCATCACTACCTATATCTTCGGTCAAAAAATCTTGAAGATGCCTTCCAAAACCTTAAACATCACCATTTCTGCTGACATGTCTGTGTGTGGTACTTCCGCAGCTATTGCTACTGCCGCTGCTTGTCGTGCTAAAAAAGAAGAGCTCACCCTTGCTGTGGGTATCTCTTTGCTCTTTACAGCCATCATGATGATTGTCATGCCCATGGTTATTAAAGCCTTGAACTTGCCCCCCATCTTGGGTGGTGCGTGGATTGGTGGTACCATTGACGCCACTGGCGCTGTGGCTGCTGCCGGTGCATTCCTTGGCGAAAAGGCCATGTATGTAGCCGCCACCATTAAGATGATTCAAAACGTGCTCATCGGTGTTACCGCCTTTGGTGTGGCCGTATACTGGGTCACCAAAGTAGAGCGTGTGGAAGGTTCCAGCGTGGGCCTTATGGAAATTTGGCACCGTTTCCCCAAATTCGTTTTGGGCTTCTTGGCTGCCTCCATTGTTTGTTCCATCATCTCCGGCGAACTTGGCAGCGATATGAGCCAAGGCTTGCTTACCGGTGGTACCATTAAAAGCTTAACGTCCCCCTTGCGCGGCTGGTGCTTTAACTTGTCCTTCGCCGCCATTGGTCTTGCCACCAACTTCCGTGAGCTGGCCCACTACTTCAAGGGCGGAAAACCCGTTATTCTGTATGTCTGCGGTCAAAGCTTCAACTTAATGTTAACGCTGGCCATGGCTTACGTTATGTTCTACTTGGTATTCCCCGAAATTACCGCGAGAATCTAAGTTACAATAAGACAAAGGGGAAAGTCTTCGGGCTTTCCCCTTTTTTTATGTGAAATATCTGCACAGTATCGGAAGGACAATACAGCATGGATACAGCACCCAAAAAAAGTTTTGCCAAAGGGCTTTTTCAACTCATTGCCACCTTGGTGGGCATATGGTTCGTTATCTGGCAGGTAACACCCGTATTGGTTGACAATATTCCAGCCTTAAAGCGTTACGGACAAGTAGCTGAAGACAATAATATCATGCCCAGCATGCTCTACTATACCGATGTGCCTGTATCCTTAGATGCTGAAAACAATAACAGAAATACTGTACGTTTTATGCCCAAAGAAGATAAAGACACGAAATAAATTTTTACACCGCACAAAAAAAAGAATTTTCCACAAGGAAAATTCACATGAAAAGTTTTTGAGGGTGGGGGTTTGGGAGAGGGATCTTTTTGAGACCTCTGCATAATTCTAAAAAATACTAAAACACATGGATTGCGAGCGAAGCGAAGCAATCCATGTTTTTTTAATTGCGCAGAGGTCTCTTTTTATAAAAAGTTCCCTCTACACAAAAAAGACCTCTACACAATTATTTTCAAATCTTGTTTAAAGTTTAAAATGATATGCGCAGAGGTCTCAAAAGAGCTTGTATAACAACCTGCTAAGGCTTCAACGTAAACGTATATCCCTTATCCCACTGTAAATATTTCTTTGCTACCCTTTGTAGGTCTTGCACCGTAAGTTTTTTTGCTCTCTCAATAAAGTCTTTTCTAAAATCAAGGTCTTGCCCTAAAATAAGGCGCATGGCTCCTTCATTGGAGCGACTGGCAAGGCTTTGACGCCCTCGATAATAGCTACTTTCCATTTGATTTTTAGCTCTCTGTAAAGCCGCTTCTGATAAAAGATCTTCTTGCACACCTGTAAGCACTTTTTCAA
>CAYJHX010000021.1:0-13960 GCA_964369395.1 uncultured Desulfovibrionaceae bacterium | reverse complement strand
CGCCTCTATCACCCCGATCACCCCGATCACGAGGAGGACGAGCGGTGCTTTCGGGGGTCCATTCAATGCCTTGTTCTTCAAGCAACACGGCCTTGCGGCTGGCGCGAATACGATCACCATTGATTTCAATGACTTTTACTACCATGTCTTCGCCAAGACGAGCCACATCACCGGGTTGTTCTACACGATTGGTGTCTAACTGCGATACGTGCACAAGGGCTTCCACATTGGGGAGAATTTCTACAATGGCACCAATTTCTAGTACCTTGCGCACTTTTCCTGTGTAGTTTTTGCCAATGTCAGGGCGTTGGTCATAGTATTGCACCATTTCTTTGGCTATGGCCATGGCGTCGGCAGTAGGGGCAAATACGGAAATGCGCCCACTATCGTCGATGTCAATGGAAGCGCCGGTGGCAGCAGTAATGGCTTTGATATTTTTGCCGCCGGGGCCGATGATAAGGCGTATGATATCGGGGTTTACAAAAATTTCTGCATGTTGCGGGGCATAGCGAGAAAGCTCTTGGCGCGGAGCTTCTAGGGACTTGCTCATTTCGTCAAGAATGTGCACACGGGCTTCGCGTGCTTGTTCCATGGCGCTGGCCATAACTTCGGTAGTAATACCGGTAATTTTGATGTCCATTTGCACAGCGGTGACGCCGTCGGCAGTACCGGCAATTTTAAAATCCATATCGCCAAGGGCATCTTCGTCGCCTAAAATATCGGTAAGGACAACAAATTGATTGTTTTCGTGGATAAGGCCCATGGCCACGCCAGCCACAGGGGCTTTGACGGGGACGCCAGCATCCATGAGAGAGAGCGAACCACCGCATACGGCAGCCATGGAAGAAGAACCGTTGGATTCCAACGTTTCCGAGACTATGCGAATGGTGAAGGGGAAGGAATTGTCTTGAGGCAAAATATAGCGCAGAGCTTTTTCTGCCAAGGCACCGTGACCAATTTCGCGACGGGATACACGCACAGGCTTCACTTCACCCACAGAATAAGGGGCAAAGTTGTAGTGCAGCATGAAGCGGTTGGTTTTATCACCGGTGAGTGAATCCACGCGTTGTTCATCGGTAGAGGCACCAAGAGTTGCTACCACCATGGATTTGGTTTCGCCGCGAGCAAAGAGGGCAGAACCGTGAGCGCGGGGAAGTAAGGACGTTTGCACTTGGATGGGGCGCACTGTTTTGGTGTCGCGTCCATCAATGCGCTTGCCTTCGGTGACAATACGTTGACGTACAATGGTTTTTTCAAGGTCAGCGATGATGTCGCCCACGCTTTTAAGTTCTGGGTGTTCGGCAAAAGCTTCATCGGCCAAGAGGGCTTCCATAACTTTGCTTTTAATACCGGAACGAGCTTCTTTACGAGCCATTTTTTCGGCCACTTGCAGGGCAGCTTCAATGCCATTTGCTTTGGCAAGACTGTGCACTTTTTCTACCAAGGCAGCATCTTCTTTGTGTGGCTCATAGGCTAGCTTGGGTTTTCCTACCATTTCGGCCAATTTGATTTGCACGTCAATGAGGGGTTGGATTTCTTTGTGTCCCCATTCAAGAGCTTCGATGATGACCGTTTCGGGCAAGAATCTAGCTTCGCCTTCCACCATGGTGATGGCGTCTTTGGATGCGGCAAAGACGATATCCAGATCACTTTGTTCTTGTTGCGCAAAGGTGGGGTTAAGTACAAATGCGCCGTCGATGCGACCAATGCGACCACCGGCCACAGGGCCATCGTAGGGCAGAGGAGAAATAAGAACGGCGGCAGAAGCTCCGGTCAAAGCCAAGACATCGGATTCATTTTCTTGGTCAGCAGAAATAACATTGGCCAAAATTTGTACGTCTTGCTTTAGGCCTTTGGGGAAAAGTGGACGAATAGGGCGGTCTATGAGTCTGGAAACGAGGGTTTCTCTTTCAGAAGGGCGACCAATTTCGCGACGGAAGAAATTGCCGGGAATGCGCCCTGCGGCATACATTTTTTCGGTATATTCTACGGTAAGGGGAAAGAAACCCTTGTCTTGTTCTAAGGTTTGAGAACAAGCGGTGACGAGTACCACGGTACCACCGCATTGAATCCACACGGCGCCATGGGCTTGATTGGCAAGGCGGCCCACTTCAAAAATAACTTCTTTACCGCCAATAAGGGCGCTTAAACGCGTGGGGTTAAAAATATCTTGCATAATGCTTTCCTTTCACAAACTAAAAGGGGAATCCGAGGGTGACAACGAAGCTGGCGAGGTCGAGATGGTGTGAGGGATGGAGTGCGACGTGCAGTCATGCGTGTAGCCATGCTGCGCTGGCATTCTCGGCCCCCCCTTTCTACTGTGCGTTAAATGTGTTTGAAGGCAACGCAGGCCTTCTTTTTGGACAAGTCCAAAGGAGTTAAGAACGGATTTGCAAATTCAGTACAAGGCCCATAAAGCAGAGGGCGTCATCAACGTGCAGTTTGCAAATTTTGCAAGCCTAGGCTTAGTGTGTTTAGGCGCTAATGTCAAGTGACGTTTAGCAGGCCGTTAGCGCAAAGCAAAACAGGCTCGCGGTAAGGTACCTTGAGCCTGTTTTGTTACATACTTACTTACGCAAGCCTAATTTTTCGATGAGTGCACGGTAACGTTGTACGTCTTTGTTGCGCAAGTACTTGAGCAATTTACGACGTTGACCTACCATTTTCAAAAGGCCGGTGCGGGAGTGAAAGTCCTTCTTGTGCGCTTTAAAGTGCCCGGTAAGGCCTTCAATGCGCGAGGTAAGAAGAGCAACTTGCACTTCTGGGGATCCAGTATCGCCTTCATGTTTAGCGTGTACGTCAATAACAACTTTTTTTTGTTCTGCATTCATAGCCACAGCAATTCTCCATAGAATTTTAATTGTTAAGGACTAAGGGTAACCCTTAGTCCAGGGTCCACAAACCCCTCAGCACTGTCCACATAAGCTTTGGCTGATCTTTCTTGGCTGCATTTTGCACCCATTTCATTTCAGCCAAGGCCAGAGGTATGCCGGTGTGCGAAAGCAAGATGGCCTTAATGCCTTCTTGCGCGGGTAAGTGCCCATCAAGAGTGAGGTTCCCGATTCCCTCTTGGGGCAAGGCCGTCACAGTCCCACTACCGTAGGCAAGGGGGGTGCCATTTTTCAGTTTTGCTTCTTCATGGTCTGTAAGAGTCAGAACAGGCCAATGGGGCAAAGCTTGTGTAATGGGCATGACCCTATCTTGCAGGCAGTGCGGTTGTGCCACGATGGCATCCAAAGTATGTGCTTGGGCCAGACTGAAGGGGTGGCTGTACTCTCGTGTGAGTTCTGTGAGCACGGCTCCGCAACCAAGGCGCATCCCCAAGCTGTGGGCCAGGGAGCGTATATAGGTGCCAGAACTGCATTCTACACGAAAGCGCACAAAAGGAAGGCGCACATCAAGCACTTCCATTTGCGAAATTTCTATTGTTTTCATTTTTACCGGCGTTGCTTTGCCGGCACGGGCTAGCTTATATAAAGCTTGGCCTTGATGTTTTGCCGCAGAATAGGGCGGCACTTGTTGCTCGCTGGTGCCAAGCCACGCTTGCATGGCATCTTTTACGGCCATGGGGCTTATATGTTCCCACGCTTTTTCAGCAACAATTTCACCTTCGGCATCCCACGTATCGCTTTCTTGCCCAAGACGCAAAGTACCGCTATAGATTTTATTACCGTCTGTCAAGAGATGGCCTGAAATCTTGGTAGCATGCCCCAGCAAAACGATAAGCACACCTTCAGCCATGGGGTCAAGGGTGCCGGCATGTCCGATTTTCTTTTGTCCTAGACGCTTAAGTGTTGAAAGACAGCGCGCCGAGGTGGGACCGCTAGCTTTGTGTACAATCAAAACACCGTGGGTTTGTGGCAGCTTTGGCATATTCTCTGGCCATTTTGGGAGGCCTTTGGGAGGATGTTGTCTCTCCTGTGAGAGCCCTGTATTTTGCATTTTAGCCCCATCTTGTGTGCATTTGGACGTATCGGATGGATGCTTGCATGCTTTTGGCGATTCTTGAGACTGGCCACATACGTGCTGGTTGGGCAAGTTCTCATCTGATAATAGCATAGGCTCGTGTTGAGAAATATGTTTGGACTGCATAAGTTAAAACTATCTTAATAATTATTCTTGTCAAGCCATGTAAAGATGCTTTGAAGCACTTTGTCTCGGCTTTGCTGTAGAGAAAAGCGTAAAGTGGCTCCAGAGGCATTTTTATGTCCTCCGCCGCCAAGGGTAGCTAATATTTCACGCACATCCACAGGGCCGGAAGATCGTAAACTTGCTTTACATAGCTCTGGTGCATCTTCACGCACAAAGCCTGCCACATGCACATTTTTAAGACGGCGCAAGTGCTCGGAAAAGCCTTCTAAATCTTCTTTGGTGGCGTTGCACTCTGCTAAGTCTTTTAAGGAAACCGCTGCAAGTACGACGCTTTCATTGCGCTCTAGCTTGAGCTTTTTCATGAGATTGCCCCAAAGATGCATGCGCTCTAAATGCCAGGTATTATCTAATTTTTTACGTAGCGGCGCTAACTCTAAACCTTGGCGTAAAAGATACGCGCAAAGTAAAAATACATCTTCGGTGGTGTTGCCGTAGGTCAAATTGCCAGTATCGGAGCTGATGGCTGTGTACAGACTACGAGCGACAGCGTCAGTAAGGGGCACATTCATAGCATATAGTATGGCGCCTACCATTTGTCCTGTGGCAGCCATGGTGCTGTCAGACCAATTATATTCAGAACCAAAATGCGGATTTTCTAAATGATGGTCGATGTTTATAGTAGGGTAGGTAAAAATATGCTCTGCGATATCTCCAAGGCGATGCGCATCGCCACAATCGAGAATAACCACCACCTCCGGCGCTTCTTTACCTTGCGGAAGAGCTTGGAGCAAGGGGCCGGTATAGTCCATCCAGTGCAAATATTCGGGAATGGGGGAAGCATTACAAATATAAACGGTTTTTCCTAAGGAGATAAGCCCATGGGCTAAAGCCAAGGTAGAGCCTAGGGCATCGGCATCGGGATTGGCGTGCGCAACAATCCCTACACAAGAATATCCTTGCAAAAGCGTGGCTATTTCTTTGGCCTTGGCGTAATGTGCTTTGGCAAAAAGCTGTGTTTCGTAAGACATGAGTCTCTCACTTTAAAAAACGTAATATATTTTCAACAACGTATTATGCCGAATATATGTCAATGTGACTATATACCATTTCTTCTGGACATACGGCTTCCATCATGGCTAAACATTTATCCATACGGCTTTGTAAATGCTTTTCGCTGTTGGAAAGAGAGCACACTGCCAATCGTAAATGGGTCATAGAATCTGCCGTGCCCGCTTCGGCGATGGCTACATTAAAGGTATTGCGTACCTTTTGCTTAAGGCTATTGGCTACGCGCCTTTTACCTTTGAGAGAGTCGTTGCCGTGAAGAACATATTCCACCGTCAGGACAGCTACTAACATATTCATGGTATTCTCAAAAATATATAGGATGAAGAAGAATCGTTTAGTAAAATGTTTTCTTTTTTACTAAGAGTAAAACTATACCCTCTGAGCGCACGCGGTTTTATGCTATCAACAGAATCCCATGTGTTTTTTTGAAGGTGAGGCTTGGGGAAGGAAGCTTTTTTCTAAAAAATCTTCCTTCCCCAAAGAAATGCACCATTCCTAACGCTGTTAAAGCGTTGCAGCCTCTTCTATCATTTCAAAGGCTTCAATAACGTCGCCTATTTTGATGTCATTGTAGTTTTCAAGACCTATACCACATTCGTAACCTTTAAGTACTTCTTTGGCATCGTCTTTAAAGCGTCTAAGCGAACTGACTTTACCGGTGTAAATAACCACGCCATCGCGTAAGAGTCGCACAGCGGCATTACGGGTAACTTTACCATCGGCCACGTGACAACCGGCGATAAGGCCCACCTTGGGTACGCTGATGGCATCACGCACATCGGCTTGACCGAGGTATTGTTCACGTTGTACAGGGGCCAACATGCCTTGCATGGCGCTTTTAATATCATCGGACAGTTTGTAGATGATGTCGTAATAACGAATATCCACATTTTCGTGTTCGGCCACTTCCTTAATTTTGGCTGTGGGGCGAATATTAAAGCCGATGATAATGGCTTGAGAAGCAGAAGCCAGCAAGATGTCCGATTCAGAAATGGCTCCGGCGCCGCCGTGAACAACATTAATACGAACTTTTTCTGTGCTAAGCTTACGCAGATTTTCGGTAATGGCTTCCAAAGAACCTTGCACGTCGGCCTTGAGTACCAAGTTTAAGGTGAGGGCCTCTTGGTCAGATGCGCGACGCGAGAGGAAGGTTTCCAACGTTACCTTAGATTCTTTGGCTAAGGCGCGTTCGCGTTGCTTCATGGCGCGAGATTCGGCAATGCGGCGTGCCAATTTTTCATCGGCTACGCAAATAAACTCTTCGCCGCTCATGGCAACGCCATCAAAACCTTGCACTTCCACAGGCATGGAGGGGCCAGCTTCTTTGACTTTTTTACCTTGGTCATTGAAGAGGGCGCGTACACGTCCGGAGAAGACACCACACACAAAGGTATCGCCTTGGCGTAAAGTACCTTCTTGGATAAGCACAGTGGCCACAGGGCCGCGGCCTTTGTCCAATTTGGCTTCCACGATGCGCCCGCGAGCGGGTTTGTCGGGATTTGCCTTTAATTCAAGAATTTCTGCTTGTAAGGCTACCAATTCCAAGAGTTCGTCAAGGCCTTGGCGGCTTTTGGCAGAAACCATGGCGGTGACGGTATCGCCGCCCCATGATTCGGCTTGCAAGCCAAGCTCTGCCAACTCGCGTAAAACACGATCGGGGTCGGCGCCTTCTTTATCCATTTTGTTGACGGCCACCATAATGGGTACGCCAGCAGCTTTGGAGTGGTTAATAGCCTCACGAGTTTGTTCCATAACGCCGTCGTCGGCAGCTACCACTAAGATAACAAGGTCGGTAACCTGAGCACCGCGAGCACGCATTTCTGTAAAGGCTTCGTGACCGGGGGTATCAAGGAAGACAATATCACCGCGTTTGGTGCTTACATGGTACGCACCAATATGCTGTGTAATACCACCAGCTTCACCGCTGGTGACATTGGATAAGCGTATGGCGTCCAGCAAAGAGGTTTTACCATGGTCAACGTGCCCCATGATGGTTACCACAGGAGGACGCGCGCGCAAGCTTTCTTCGGCATCTACCTCGGTAGGAATGAGGTAATCGTCTTCAGAGAAGCCCACCTTTTCTACTTCGTAGTCAAATTCTGCAGCCACAAGGGTGGCAGTTTCTAAGTCGAGAGATTGGTTAATGGTGGCCATAACTCCAAGATTGAAAAGTATCTTGATAATCTCGTTGGACTTTAAGCCCATTTGGTGTGCCATATCGGCCACACGGATGGCTTCGGTAACGCGAATTTTACGCTTAGCGGCCTTTAAAGGCTGTGTAACAGAAGCTTGGCGTGTATCTTTGCCTTTGCGGCGCGACTTGTGCCTGCTTCCCATGCGCTTGGCATTTTCTTCGTCTTGTCCGTAACGGCCAAAATCTCCGCCGCCTTGTTGAAACTCAACAGTACGTCGGCCTTTATTACGCTTTTTCTTGCTTTGTTCATTGAGGGCATTGGGGGTGCCAAAGCTCATATCTCCGCCGCCGCCGCCGGGACGAGGTCCGCCTGCAGGACGTGGAGGACGTGCGCCACCTCTGTTGTCGCGTCCGTCTCTACCATCGCTAGCACCGCCGGCACCACCAGGGCCGCCGGCACCACCGGGACGGGGACGGAAGTTGCCTCTATCTCCCCCTTGACCACCAGGGCCACCGGAACCACCAGGACGGGGACGGAAGTTGCCTCTATCACCACCGGGTCTACTGTCACCACCGGCACCAGTAGCACGAGCGTGAGCTTCGGCTTTACGCTTTTCTTCCATTTCAGGCGTAGGACGAGAAATAATACGCACAGGCGTATGTGTTTGCTCAGGTTCGGGCCGTTTTTTAGCACCACGGTCTTTTTTCTTTTGCTGAGCGCCATTTTTATCGCCGCTTTTTTCTGTAGCTTTGTCTGCGCCACTTTCTGTGGGGCGCACAGGCAAGCTAGGTGCGGAAGAGCCTTCGGGCATGGCAGAAGCATCGGGGGTAGAGCTGCGGGCTGTTTTGGCTTGCACAGCTTCTTCGGCATTTACGTTATTTTCTTGAACAACAGGGCTGATTACTTTAGCCGTATCTTCGCTTTTACTCACTTCTGGGGCCTTGTCAGCCTTTACTTCTGCGCTAGATGCGGCAGGGGCGGCTGTGTTCGTTGCTTCGCCAGCATTAGGGCTGCTTACAATGCGTGCATCGCCAGTAGGGGCAGGTGTCACAACTTTTGCTTTGCTAACTGGCTTGGCAGCTTCTTTGGGAAGAGATTCTACACTGGAAGTCTCTGAAGTTGAGACTGCATCAGCTTCTTGTATCTCTACGTTTTTCTTTTCTACAGCTTTTTTGGGCGCAGCTTGCTCTTTGGCAGCGGGCTTTGTTTCTGCATCAGTAGTTTTACGACGGCGCACAATGACATTACTTTTCTTTTGTTCTTTGTAATGATCGCGCACCTTTTCCACCTGAGCCATGGGCAGAGCGGTAGAAAGGGTTTTTGCCTCAATGCTTAAATTTTGCAACGTTTGTTGTAACTCTTTGGTTGGCAAATTCAGCTCGGCAGCCAAGTCTTTTACTGTTATTTTATCTTTTGTCACTTTGTACCCCTTTGCGCCTTTTCAATCCCGTCTTGTAGTGAAAAAACTTTTCTTTGCAGGCTTCTTGTGTACATACATAATATCCCCTGCCGGGAAGTCTATGTTTTTCGTCTAAAAGCCAAGTGTTTTCGGTGGTGATAACATGGCGCATCAATTCCACCTTAGCCAACCTTTGCCGACATACAACACACATGCGTATGGGCGTATGTGGCATTTATTCTACCTCTTGCTCGGTAGCGTGCTCTTCTGCTGTGTTGGGCATACTTTCTTCATGCGTTTCTGCTGTGTGATTGTCGGTATCTTCTGTTTGCTCTATGTTGGCAGCAGGTGCAAGGAAAGTAATGGCAGAGCGCAAATCCGCTATGCGGGATGGGCTCATGGTCAGTTTTTCTGCTAATTCATCGTCACTGGCTTCGCGCAAGGTTTCAATATTTGAATAGCCTGCGGCCAGTAAGGCATCCATGGAAACTTCGGCCACAGAAGCCAATTGTTCAAGGCCATGACCAATGGCATTGGCTTCGTTGTAGCGAGTTTCGGTGAAAATATCGATTTTCCAACCCAAAAGTTTGGCGGCAAGTTTTACGTTTTGCCCTTTGCGTCCAATGGCATTGGTTAACTGGTCATCGGGAACAATGATTTCCAATAAGTTATGCTCATCATCTACAATAATGCGAGACACAATGGCAGGAGCCAAAGCATTACGCGCATAGGTGGCAATGTCGGCACTCCAGATAACAATATCAATGCGTTCGCCGCGTAGTTCTTGCACAATGTTTTGAATACGCGAGCCACGTACGCCTACACAGGCGCCCACGGGATCTACATCGCGCTCACGAGAAAGCACAGCCACCTTGGCACGAGAGCCAGGGTCGCGCGAAACGCCCATGATTTGCACGGTATTGTCATCTACTTCTGGAACTTCGCGACGGAAGAGGGCAGCCATATAATCTCTATGGGCGCGCGAGATGACAATTTGCGGGCCACGGCCTTCGCGGCGCACATCGGAAATGATAGCTTGCACGCGATCGCCACGTTTGAAGTGTTCGCGAGGAATTTGCTCATCTTTAGGCAGTATGGCTTCGGTGCGTCCAAGGTTAATGATCCAGCCGCTTTTGTCGCGACGTTGCACTATTCCGGACACAATTTCTCCAAGGCGATCTTTGTATTCGTCATAAATGATGCCTTGCTCGGCATCACGCATGCGCTGAATAATAACTTGCTTGGCTGATTGGGCAGCAATACGCCCAAGGTCTTGCATTTTTATGCGAAAACCCATTTCGTCATCCAGTTGAATGGAAGGATCGTGCTCGCGAGCTTCTTCTAATTCGATTTCGGCATCTTCGTTGGCTAAATCGCCATCGGCGACCACTATCTTAAACTGGTAAACTTCTATATCCCCGGTTTCGTCATTGTAATTGACTTCGATAATAGCATCTTCGCCAAAGCGACGAGTCATGGATGCCTTTACCGCATCTTCAAGGGTTTCAATCAGCATTTCTCTTTCAAGACCTTTGTCTTTGCTGATTTGATCAATGGCTTTTTTTAGTTCTATAGGATTCATGATGCCTCCTATGTTTTCCCAGACGTTGGGTAAACATACAATGACTATTTTTCTGTTTTACGTTTCTTACCGGGTTTTTCTGGCATAGTAAAAACATGTACACGAGATGCTCGGCGCACACTGTCCCAATGTAAGGATATGCACTGGGTGGCAGCGTCTTCTTTAGAAGCGCCTTTGACATTGTTTTCTATTTCCAGTTCAAGGGTACTTGTTTGCGTATGTACGGCCTTAAGTGTTCCTTTAAACTTTTTGCGTCCATGCAAAGCAGGGGGGCAGTCCGGCAAAAAGTCATTGAGGCTGATTTCTACCGTGTCCCCCACAAAACCGCGCATTTGTTCTATATGAAAGAACAAACGCGAAAAACCGGGGGTGGAGACTTCAAGGATATAGGCAGAGGCGAAAATTTCCTCCACTTCCATAGTAAGCCCTATCATGCGCGAAATTTCTGCGCATTGTTCTACAGTAGCAGAAAGGGCACGCAAGTCTTGCTCTGGGGTAGCGCCTTGCTCCTCTTTGTCGTGAAGGCCTGTATGTTCTTCTTTTTGAGGTGTTTCTTCAAAAGGAACATCCACATACACACGAACCAAAGGTCGTGTACCTTGGATAAGGTCAATACCCCAAATCTCAAGGCCCTTAGAGGTGACGATGGGCTCTGCAATACGCTGTAATGTTTCTATAAGTGCTGGTTTTGCCATATACTCTCAAGCATAAAAAAAGGGGGCCCTTGCAGGCCACCCCGTTGTAAACATGTTGTTCTGCATCAGGATGAAGAAAGTGGAGAGAGAAGAAAAAACGATACCGATACATGCCACTTTCCCGTAAAGCTGTGCGAACATATACGAGGAGCGCGCGCTTGTCAACGTTTTTGCGCCCCTTGCAAAATTATTTTTTTAAAATGCTGATGCCTTCTTTCGAAGGGAGGCTCTTATGTAAATGTTTTTATGTATATAGGCACACTTTTACAGAGCAGACTAAAGTCTGTTTACATATTTTGTAGTTGCATTTTTTCCATGGAAAAATCTGTAGTTATCGAGTTTCCTAGCAAAGCTAATTCGCCGGCAACAGGAGAGTGCAAATGAGCACGCCAATGTTCTTGTGAGGCCCATGTATGTAATACGATAAAATTATTTGGTTTATCTGCATTTTCGTGAAGGAATACTTGTAGGCAACCTTCTTGTTGACGTATAGGTGGAATAGCTTTTTTTATCTCTTGCAAGAAAAAATCACGTTGTTCAGGTTTTATGCTAAATCTAATAATAACAGATAATTGTGCAGAAGACATATTTACCTCGGCAATAAAGTAACAATGGATTAAATATTGTGCAAAACCATTTTTTCAATGGTAAATCCTGTAGTGGTGCTGCTTCCAAGGGCGGTCAGCTCTTTGGCTACGGTAGATTGCAAGTGAGCGCGCCAATGCTCTGGCGTTTCCCATATTTGGTAAGCAATAATTTTATTGGGGTTTTCTGTATCTTCGTAGATAGAAAGTTGCACACAGCCTGCTTGTTGTCGAATAAGCGAAAGCTTATTTTCTATCTCTTGTACATAAAAATCGCGCTTTTCGGGAATTAGAGTATGTGTAATAATAACATAAAGTTGATCTGAAGACATGCTAAATACCTCAATACAAATAAGCTTTTAAAAAATACTACTAAAATGCTTTAAAACTTCTTTTACATTACCATGTATAGATGTTTTTGGAAATTTTTGCAAGCTTAGAAATAATGCATAGTAGTCTAATGTGTATTGATGTCTGTTTACTTTTTTAAAGGTATACTGCCAAGGGCTATACCCAAAAGAATGCAAAGACCGGCAATAATAAGTTGGCGATCCACATTCTCATCAAGTATATATAAGGAAAAGGCAATGCCCACAATGGGTGTTGCCAATAAACCTAGGGAAGTGACCACTGCGGACAAGTGCCGATTGACGACAGTCATGGCCCAAAAGCCAAATGCCGTGCCTAAAAGTCCGCTGTATGCCAATTGCCAGAGCAAGGAATGTGTATATTGTATTTCTGGAAGTCCCTCCATGCCAAGGGCGATAAGTGCAGAAAGTATTGTAGCTAAAAGCAATTGCCAAAAAACAAGCTGAAAAGGGGTGGCATGCCAAGTGACGGCTTTAATTCCCACTATGGTAATGGCCCAAGAAAAAGACGCTGCCAGCAAAATGGCATTTCCTAGGGTTTCTGTTTGTGTGACAGCCTGATTGCCCCAAGGGTTAAACAGCACGACAACGCCTATAATTCCTAAAAGTACCCCCAATGCTCGAAGAGCATGTATGGGTTCGCGCAAAAGAAAAAGAGCTGCTGGGGTGACCCACAAAGGCGTCGTATAGCCAAGAATAACCGAACGCCCTACAGAAGCGTATTGTAAACCCACAGCCATGAGGGAAGCAAAAATGGTCATGTGAAAAACGCTGACAATTAAAATAGCGGGTAGGTCGCGTTTTTTGGGAAAAATATATTGTTTGGTGGCAAGCTGTAAAAACAACAATGCCAGCGCAGCAATAAGCGAACGCAACGCATTGGACCAAAAAGGGGGCACCGAAAGGACGATGAGTTTTGTCACAGTCCAATTGATGCCCCAAATGAGGACAACAAGTACAAATAGAAAAAAAGCTTGTTTTTGCGTCACGGGTTTATTCTCTTGTTGTTTTGTGGATGTTTCTACGTATCTATCAGTTTGCTGAAGAGGCTTGCTTTAAAAACTTTTTGATGCAATGGCATTTTTATTACTTTTTAACAGCCTGTTCAAAAAGTGTAAGATACGAGGAAGACAAAGCTTTTTACGAATGGAGTGTGCTCTTTTAGTACTCGACTGGAGTAAAAAACAAGTCTGACGACGTAGATTGCATTTTTTCAACAGGCTGCTATTATTTGCGCATACCATCTTCTACATCAATATCCTTAGGTGGTGTAAAAGAGAAGGTTTTTTGGGTAAACTTTACATTGGTTTGCACCTTGGTAAAGTGCAAGGTATTACTGTTGCCGTAAAAGTCGATGATGCTGGCTTTACGAATAATTTTATCTTTATCAATCCAGATGAAGGCTTCCACCATTTCTGGTGTGGGTTCGTGGGGAAAGAGGTGTAATTTGGTATAGCCCGCATCCTGCCCTAGCACTTGAATGGAGAAATCGCGGCTGAGCTGCGCTTGTCCGGTAATAACTTGCACAAGGGGGCGTGAACTTTCTACCACGTCGGGAGTATAGCGGTAGGCTACTTCTTCGTCGGGCAAATAGTTCCAAACAATCTTATCGGTGATGAGCAAGAGCTCGGGGTGGGGATTTTTAGTTTCCCAGCGTACTAAAAAGGGTTTTTGAAAAAGCAACTCTCCTTTTCTTTTTTGTACGGCACCGCTTTCTTTATGATTGAGGGTTTGTTCAAAGGTTGTTTTAATGGTATTGACTTTTTTATACTTATTTTGAATTTCCACGTCCAATGAAGCGGCAAAACCCAAAGTTCCTTGAAGGAAGAAGGCCATAAGGCTAAAGCAGAAAAGTTTATACATAAGAAGCTCCTTGTATGCTGAAATGTGTTGCTTTCATCAATAGTTATATATCATATGGTGTAAAATGCTTTTTTTCAACAGCTATTATAGTAAATTCTATTATTTGGTGTGTCTCTTGTTTGCTTTGTTATACGGATGTCATATCGTGCAGTAGGCTGTTTAAAAAGGGGCGGA
>CAYJHX010000020.1:0-14127 GCA_964369395.1 uncultured Desulfovibrionaceae bacterium | reverse complement strand
ACTATCAGGTCGATTTGAAGCTTAGAAAGTTGAAACAATGTCTATGAATCACACAATTTTATAGATACCATCGCTAAGTTTTGACCATGCGTCCCTCAAAGCTTCCCCCTTTGTTGCCCCTTTGTCGCACAAAAGATGACAGCTTACTTCACACATGATGACCACTTACCTTGCAGTTACTGCCTCGAAGTTGACGACATACTGACCGCAAACTTCACACAGACCTTCGCCAAGCTTTCAACTTTCTGCCCCTCAAACCATACAACTTCTCTCTCTTAAACTGCACAACTTCTGCCTCCCAAACTAACCACATATTGCCGCTGGGTTTCAGTCAAACTGCCCACGAGCTTCACGCAAACTGTCACTAAGCTTCCATCATACTGCCCACACGCTGCACACGTTCTTCGCTCAAACGGCACAACTACCTTCGCCAAACGTCCCTTTTTCCTGCTCTCAAACTGACACGTTATTTTGCTCAAAATGCACAAAGGCAAAATGCAAAGACACACCCCGCCCCACATTGCTTGCTTGTTTATCCTTCTAAACTTCCAAAAAAGGGTTTGTCCAATGCAGTCTTTTTTAGCTTTTTATGCAAAATTCATTGCCTTCTTATTTGAAAATTGTTTAGCGTCTTTTTTGAGCCCCTACGATGGGGGTTTTTCTTGGCAGGATGGTAGCCGTCAGACACGGCTACTGAATCCTGCCAAAGGGCAAGCCCTCTGGACCCCCAAAATGCTCGGCGCAAGCTTCTCGCATTTTAAAGACAAAAAGGCAAAAGACATGCAGAACAAACAACGACACTTGAGTAAGCGAATTACCATCAGACTGACAGAAGATGAAGCACGGCGACTCCATGAGTACACCGACATAGCGCAAGTTTCCATGTCAGATTATGTGCGCAAAAGACTTTACGGCGGTAGACCTCTTATCCCCAAAACTGACCTACTCGTGATAAATGAACTGCGAAGAATTGGCGCTTTGCTCAAGCACAACTTCATAGCATTGCGTGAAGCTCATGCACCACAAGAGTGCTTTGACAGGCAGGAACACGCATTGCAAGAACTCGTGAAGGCAATGAGGAAAATCGGAACAAGTGAACGTCGATGAACTGAAAAAAGAAGCGCTATAAAAATTTAAAAAAGAATTCCCCACTACGAACCTATAACCAGACAACTTGTACAAAGCGAAAAGTAACAAGCGGTGTCCTTTGCGGGTGCCGCTTTTACTTTGCCACAGATATTTGCCAAACACTCCCTAGATACGTCCCTTGCCAATGTCGCCCATTTACGGCATATTTGGCTTGGTGCTGAAAACACTGTTATAGCCAGCGGCCGTGACCGTAACCACGGGGTCGCCTTCCTTGCGTTCTCGCTAGACGAGCGACTCTTTTGTTGCGTCTATGGCCGGGAGTGTGAGGAATACAATACCCTTTCGTAAGGAGGGGAAATAACTCCGCCGCCTGGCTCGGTTTTCAGCTCCCGGCAATTACTATTTCGGTGATTGCTGCAACAGCAAACATCGGAGAGCTTGCCATGTATTGTAATATTACCAACGTAAAAGATGCGGATGCCTACGTCGCCGCCATCAAGCGTATTTATGAAGTAACAGGTTGCACCAATATGGACGACCTGTCTGCCTACTTCAACGCTCCTCTCGGTACTATTAGCGATGCTAGACGCCGTAAGCGTGTTAACGCCCACTTTCTTCTCATTCTGCTATTTCAGAAAGGTATAAACCCCGTGTGGATACTCACAGGCGAAGGCGCTAAATATTTACAGTCCAGCCATGTAGCCAGTGTTGAGCCTTTATTGGAAGTAGACCTCTTTCAAGAGGGTGCAGATAGTTTAGTATAAAAATAGTATGTCTTTTCCTGTGTTGCTTGTAGCTAAAAAAGGGCTTCTCATGTTGGGGAGCCTTTTTTTAAGGGAGAACCTTTGTTTGTGAAAAATATTCCTTCACTGCTTCACTTGTGAAAAACATACATAGTATATTTATATTTTTTTATAATTATTTATAAAACAGCATAAAAATACAAAAAATTGAATATATAAAAGAATAATTATTACTAATAAATAGAAAATACCTGAAATTCTTGCTAAAAGAAAAAAATCACAATGTGGTCTGAAACTTGCTATAAGGCTTGTACCATGAATCTGCAAAAAATTTATTTTGTGTAGCGGCAGTGTATTGTCGCGAGGGAGTTTTATGAGCACCGATAGCAAGAGTTCTTTCTTTTCATCCATTGATAAGCAAATATTCATACCGTCAGCCACAAGTTTGCTGGTGATGATTTTGGCCATTATATTCTTACCTGACATGAGTAATAAAATTTTGGGTGCTTTGCAGCAGGGGATTGTGAAGCATATGTCATGGTTTATCATGCTCCTTGTTGCTTGTAACTTCTTCCTCTGTGTCTGGATTGCGCTTTCACGCTATGGAAATATTGTTTTAGGCGCCACAGAAGAAGATACCATTGAATTTAGCACCATGACATGGTTGGCCATGCTTTTCAGTGCCGGTGTAGGTATTGGTTTTATCTGCTTTGGTGTAGCAGAACCCATGTGGCATCAATACACCTCCACTCACACTGTGATAGCTAAAACCGCCGGAACGCCTGCCGCTGTGCCTATGGGTATTCAGATTTCTGTTTCCGATTGGGGTGCATCATGTTGGGCGCTTTTTGCTATGGGCGGCCTGGCCATTGCTTTGCCGGCCTACAAAAAGAACATGCCCATGACTGTAAGCACAGGTCTTTATGGTATTATGGGTGATAAAGTACTCACCAGCAAGTGGGCAAAGCTAGCAGACGTGCTTGGTATTATCGCTTCTGTGGCCGGTAACTCTGCGGCTCTTGGTATGGGCGTGCTTTCCATTGCCACCGCCATGAATCGTATTTTTGCTGTGGAAGTGACCAGCGGTTGGTTGCTTGGCATTATGGGCTTTATTATGTTGGTGTATATTATCTGTACTGCTACAGGCCTTGACCGCGGTATTAAATATATGAGTAATGCCAACGTGATAGTCGCCGGTCTTTTAGCCTTATTTGTGCTCTTGACGGGGCCCACCACCTATATCTTAAATCTTTTTACGGAAGTTACGGGTCTCTACGTCAGCGAATTTGTTACCATGAATTTCTTCACGCATGCCGGTGCCCTTATGCCTGACGAGTGGTTGCACTGGTGGCCCATCTTCTATTGGTTGTGGTGGATTTCTTACATCCCCTTCATTGGCGGCTTTGTGGCACGTATTTCTCGCGGTCGTTCCTTGCGTCAATATTTGCTCGGCGTATGCTTTATGCCTGTAGGTTTGAGTTTAGTATGGTTCACCGTATTTGGCGGCGCCGCCAGTTGGGCACAATTTGTGGACGGTGTTAAGATTTGGGAAACCATGCAAGCGCAAGGCAGTGAGCCTGCCATCTATATGCTCCTCGAAAGCTATCCCCTTGGCACATTAGCTTGCGTGGCAGCCATGCTGAGCCTCATCACCTTCACAGTAACCACCTCCAACTCTGCGGCCTTCTTCCTTGGTATGCAGGTAAATTTTGGCGCACGCAACCCTACCAACGCGGCGCTGATGCTTTGGGGCACTATCCTTGGCGGCGTGGGTATTGGGGTAACTCTCATCGGTGGTGACGCATCCATGCAAGCCTTGAAGGCTTTAACCGTAGCCGGCTCTGCTCCCTTCTGTATTATCCTATTACTGTATATGGTGTCAGTGGTGAAAATGATACAAAGAATTGATAAAAATGAATTTTAATTAAAAGTAACAGTGTAATGAAAAGGGGCCTTGAGCCCCTTTTTTTATATGTCTGTATCCACACCCAACACTTTTAATCGATAATGCAAACTGGAAGGCGTCATGTGCACAATGCGCGCCGCCTTGGCCACATTGCCTCCTGTATAGCGCAACACATTGCTCAGGCAAGATTCTTCATAGTCACGCAAGCATGTTTTTAAAGGAACACGCTCTCCCTTGCTGATATGTTTATAATCATAATAGCTTGCTTGGGGTGTAAAATGCTGCTGCACTGTATTTTGTTGTGTGGACGCAAGAGGGCTAGGGGCTTTGCTTTGTTGATAATATCCTTCTAGGAAATGTTGGGGCAAATCTTCCACCCCGATAAAATTACCACCGTGAAACAGCGCGAGGCTTCCTTCAATAACATGTCTGAGCTCGCGAATATTGCCGGGCCACGCATAGCCCATAAACATATGCATGACGTCGTCATCTAAAGATGGAGCATGACGCCCCCCGCGCTGAGAAGTGCTTTCAATAAATTTTCTGCACAGCAGGGGAATGTCGCCAGGTCTTTCTCGTAAAGCAGGAATGCCCATGCCCACCACAGCGAGGCGATAATAGAGGTCTTGGCGCAAAACCCCTTGCTCAATGGTGCGCAAGGGGTTTTCATTAAGCACGCTGATAATGCGTACATCTATGGGCACTTCTTTGTGGGAACCGAGGCGGCGCACTTTTTTTTCTTGAAGTACGCGCAAAAGTTTGGCTTGAAGGCCCATGGGCATGGAATTGAGTTCGTCTAAAACCAATGTACCGCCTTCGGCTTCTTCAAATAATCCGGCTTTGTCCACAGCGTCGGTGTAGGAGCCTTTCACCGTCCCAAAGAGCATACCTTCTAAGAGCGTTTCGGGAATGGCTGCGCAGTTGATGGGAATAAAAGGCTTGGAAGCCCGTTCACCTGTACTGTGTATGGCTTGTGCAAAAAGTTCTTTTCCCGTGCCGCTTTGCCCCCAAATCATAACAGGAACAGAACTTTGCGCGGCCTTTTGTGCATCGCTCACGGCTCTTTGTAAGGTGGCATCACCGCCCAGTATATCTTCAAAGGTATACATCTTTATGGGCATGACGGTACGCGAACTGTGCTTTTTTTGTCCTTGAGTCACATTGGGCGTTCCCAAGGTGGTTGTGAAAGAAATAACACCATCCACCTTACCATGATGAAAAAGCGGGAAAAAATCGTTAACCGAATTGATAAGCTGATTATGTGTCGTTTTGTACCAATACACCATTTTTAAAAAAGGTTTACCCGTACGTAAGACTTCTAGGGTAGGGATAAGGTCTTGCTCATGCGCAAGGTATAAGTTGCCAATATGTTCTCCAGTGACGCTTATCTTATCAAAACCATCAATACTGCGCTGAAGTTTATTCATATACAGGCAAATACCATCGGCATCCACCACTACCACCCCCTGGCTCAAATTATCCCATATGGTGGTCATGGCCGGAGAAAGTACGCTTTCTTTATTCAATCTTTGTAATGCTGCATAATCCATACTATCCTCATAATTTATTTGTAAAAGGAATTTTCTTGTATTCTTTTATCACAAAGGAAGAAGTTTTTTTACATTAAAATACAAAAATCCGTATAAAAATAAATAAAATTGTTTTCATGTTTTTGCAAGATTTTTTATTTGTAAAAAAGTATTGTAAAAACAATATGTTTTAAACGTACTCCTACTTAGTTCTTTTTGGCACACTCTCTGCAATATCATGCGTGCAGAACATGGAAAAATATTTTTTTCACTATTTAAGGAGTCATTATGGTCACTATTCCTTTTGAAAAGACAGAAACAGCTTATGCTATTAATTGGGAAACCGCCGATGCGCGTGTAAAAGAATGCAAAGATTTTCTTATGCAGGCACCGCAAACCATGGACCCACAACGTTTACAATTTTTGAACGAGATTTACGAAGAGTATAAAGGTTCTTCAGCCTTTATGATTCGTGCTCGCCTTTTTGAAAGGGTACTTAGCAAGAAAAACATCTTCCTTGACCCTAACCCCCTCGTGGGTACGCTCACCGGCATTCGCGCTGGCGTGTATGCCTATCCTGAATGGAACGTGGCGTGGATTAAAGACGAAATGGCTCAGGCCAAGATGAGCTCCCTTGGTGAAATGAAAATCCCCGATGAAGTTATGGCACTGCTCAAGACCACTTATAACAATTGGAAAGGTCGCACTTGTATTGATGTGAGCAATGCCATGCTCAAAGAAATTGACGGTATTAACCCTGTGCCCCTGTCCAAGGCCGGCGTATGGTATGACCACGCCAGTATTTCCAGCGGTGCCGGCATGGGTAATTATGAGCGTGTGTTGCATGAAGGTGTTACTGGCCTGATTGATGAAGTGAAAGAAAAACTTGCTGCTTGCGGTACCACCGTGGCTGATAAGGATAAAATCGAATTCTATCGTGCTTTGCTTATTTCCTTACGCGCCATCATTACTTATGCTAACCGCTATGCCGACCTAGCCGCCGAAGCTGCTGCCGAAGAACAAGACCCCAAGCATAAGGCAGAGCTGGAAGAAATCGCCGAAGTGTGCCGCCGTGTGCCTGAGCATCCTGCACGTAACTTCCGTGAAGCCATCCAATCTTTCTGGTTCATGCACGTTTGCCTTGAAATTGAACAAATGGCTTGTGGTTGCTCCCCCGGTCGTTATGGTCAATACATGTATCCTTTCTATAAGAAAGATATTGAAGAAGGCCGTATCACCAAGGAACAAGTAGTGACTTTGTTGAAGTTCCAATTCATGCGCCATCTTGAACTTTCTGAGTATCAAGGCAGTGCCTATGCCATGGCACTTTCCGGTCATACTGGGCAAACTATTTCCATTGGCGGCCTCACCGCTGACGGCGATGACGCCAGCAATGAGTTAGAAGAACTCTTGCTCGAATGCCAAATTCAAATGCGCAATCCTCAGCCCACCATCAGTTTGTTCTATCATCCTAAGATGAAAGATTCTTACTTAAAGAAAGTGGCCGATTGTATCCGTACCGGTTGTGGTCAACCACAAATTTTGAACAATACTGCTGTGGTGCAACGTCACTTAGCCCGCTGGGGTGCCTATGACGGCGGCATAAGCATAGCTGACGCACGTGATTGCGGTAATATCGGTTGCGTAACCACCGGTGTATCCAAGAAAAGTAGTTATATTTATCAAGAGAATCCTCCTTGCCTTGCCAAGCACATTGAAACCGTGCTTTTCAATGGTAAGGACCCCATCACCCGTAAGCAAATTGGCCTTGAAACTGGCGACCCCACCACTTTTGAAAGCTTTGATGAAGTGTATGACGCCTATAAAAAACAGCTTGCCAATATGTTTAAGATTTCCATGCGCCATTCTGATTATGGCAGTATGGCTCGTATCAACATTGTGCCTAGCCTCGTGCGCTCAGCTCTCTTTGACGGCTGCATAGAAAAGGGCATTTGTGAAGAAGCCGGTGGCGTGCAATATCCACAAAGCCTTTGCATTGTTACAGGCGGCATTGATACCATCAACTCTTTGTTGGCTATTAAGCACTTAGTATTTGATACCAAGCAATTGACCATGCAAGAGCTCATCACTGCTCTTGAAGTTAACTTTGAAGGCTATGAAGATATCCGTGAAATGTGCTTCAAGGCACCTAAGCATGGCAATGACGACCCTGTGGTACAAGCTTTTGCTAAGCAATACTATCGTGATATTGATGAAATTCACGTGGCGCAAGGGCCTGATTTCCTCGGTCGTAAGCCGCTCATTGATGCGTATTCTTTGTCATATCATAATTACTTTGGCTCGCTCATGGGTGCTTTGCCTACGGGACGCAAGGCCGGTGTGGCTCTTACCGATGGTAGTGTGTCCGCTATGCCCGGTACCGATACTGAAGGCATCACAGCGCTTATCAAGTCCGCCGCAGAAGCCATTGATACGGTAGCCTACAGCTCCAACCACTTTAACGTGAAGTTCTTGCCCGAAGCTTTAGAAGGACCACAAGGTACACGCAACCTTATCTCCGTTATTAAAACCTATTGTGACTTTGGCGGCTCGCACATTCAATTCAACTGCGTAAGCTCTGAAACCTTACAAAAAGCGCAAGATGCGCCTTGTCAGTACAAAGAGCTGGTGGTGCGCGTGGCAGGATTTAGTGCCTACTTCACCCGTCTTGATAAGGGTGTGCAGAACGAAATAATTAAACGTACAGAATACGCCAGCTAACAAGCTATAGGAAGATGAAAAAACAAGAGGAAGCCTTGTTCGCATGTAGGGCAAGGCTTCCATGAAAAAGGATTACAATCATGAGCCGAGGTATAGTGTATAACATACAGCGCATGTCCACCGAAGACGGGCCGGGGGTACGCACCACGGTGTTTTTAAAGGGCTGTCCTTTGCGTTGCTCTTGGTGCAGTAATCCGGAATCTCAAAAGCGTCAGCCACAAATCATGGCTTTTAGTCAACGCTGTGTAGCTTGCGGCGCATGTGATGCTGTGTGTAAGCATAATGCTATTGCCCACTTGGAAGGCGACAAGCGCGGTATTTATGCTGCAAAGTGCCAAAACTGCCAAGAGTGCGCCGTCGTATGTAAGCCTGAAGCGCGTACCATAAGTGGTGCACAGATGGATGTGGATGACGTTATGCGTGTTATCGCTAAGGACGACTTGTTTTACCACAATTCCGGCGGCGGTGTAACTATTGGCGGCGGTGAACCCACAGCCGGCGGTGAATTTTTCCTTAATTTATTGGATGCCTGCTACGAGCAAGGCTATCATACCACGGTGGATACCTGCGGCTATTGTTCGCAAGAGATATTTGCCGAGGTATTGAAAAAGGCTGACCTGTTACTTTTTGATTGCAAGCATATGAACGCTGCAAGACATAAAGAACTCACCGGTGTGGACAATGTTTGCATTTTGAAAAATTTACAGACAGCCCTTGAGCTCAAAAAAGATGTGCGTATTCGTATGCCCCTTTTACCAAAGCTCAATGACAGTGAAGAAAATATCGCCGCCATGGCTGATTTTCTTATCCCTTTAGGGAAAAGCCAAGTGGATATTATGCCGTATCATGCCTTTGGCAAAAGTAAATACGCCGCCCTTGATTGGCAATATCCCGATATACAAGCCTACTGTACAGAAGAAGTAAACACCATTAGAAACACTTTCACAAAATATGGACTCACAACCCATATAGCCTAGGAGAACCTATGTTTACCGTAAACATTACTAACGATGTGTTAGAAAAGTTAAAAGAATTACTGGAAGATGAAGACGACGGTGCCGGCGTACGCTTACGCGAATTTAAAGTAGGCGCAGGTTGAAAATCTAAATTGGTGCCCGGTCTGAGCATCGACGAAGAATTTGACGAAGATGAAGATGTGCGTATGGAAGTGCAAGGTGTAGCTTTTTTTGCTGAAAAAGATTTTATAGAACGTCATGGCACAAATTATGAAGTGACCATTGACCCACAAAAAGGCCCGGTGCTGACGCCCAAAGCGTAAATACAGTCAGGGTTTAGCCTTATAACTTAAGAGAGGATATTATGTTTTCTGTAAACGCCACTGACGATATTTTTGAAAAATTTAAAGAAATGCTGGAAGACGAAGGCGAGGACGGCGGTATTCGCTTGCGCGAATTTAAAGTAGGCCAAGCTTGTAAGTCAAAGCTCGTTCCCGGACTTAGCGTGGATGATGAATTTGATGATGTTGAAGATATCCGCGTAGAAATCCATGGTATTCCTTTCTTTGCCGAAAAATATTTTGTGGAGCGCTATGGCGACAGCTATGACGTGATTATTGACCCACAAAAGGGGCCGGTGCTTACCCCTACTAATAAGCCCTAATCAAAGATGTACCTCCTAAAGTAAAGTCTTTTCACACAAAACAGCACCGCTTGCCATACTGCGGTGCTGTTTGCTTTTATTGCAGCGCACTGGTTCTCTAGTGGCTGAGAAATCACGTAATATGCTGAATACAGCCTTTACTAGGCTATATAGCCTTACTGCTCATAAAAAAGCACCCAAAACATAGGCACTCCTCTCCATGCCATAAAAGGCACGGCGGAATTTTTATTTTTGTGGCTATCGAAATAACACGCCACAAAATCAACCTTTGGAGATGCAAGTATTGCTTTTTGGCGTGGATTTACACTCAAAGGTAAAAAAAATTTTATTTAACAATTGGTTATTACTATCTTTCCCCCTTCATCCAACCACGTCCAACAAAGTTTTTTGAAATATTTTTCATTTGTGGGTATATTTGTTGGTATTTGACAAAATTAAGCATCAACTTTACAAATGATTTCAGATAACTAAATCAACTTTTTAGAGCCTCCCAAGAATAATGCCGTAAAAGAGTAGGAAAGGCAAGAAAGGTGTTTTACTTTAAAAATAAGACGATAGAAAATAAAGGCCACCATGAAATGCTATTCATGGTGGCCTTTTCCTATTGGTTATTTACATTGTGCTATTCAGAGCCTTCAGTCTTGACCTCACCCCCAACACTTTGAATATAAGCCATGATATCCTCAACCTTCCAAGCGGTGGTGCGTTTTCCCAAAGTCACAGGTTTAGTGAATATTCCGTCCCTGCACCCTTCCCACCAAGTGCTTTTACTCACAGGGATAAGTGCTAAGACTTGAGGTAAACGTAAAAAGCCTGTTGGGGGTAAGGGTGCGCCGATGGTTACATGCTGATGTGTCATAATAATCTCCTTTTGTTTTTTTAGGAGAATAGTCCAAGGCAGCGTGAAAAAGCCCTGAATTGGTCGGGAATAATACAGGAAAGGCAGGAATAATCCGCTACAATCCATTGTAGGATGCTGAAAACCGAAAATCTACGGCGTCATCTAAAAAAAGCCAAACTGCTTATGTATGTCCCTATACATTGCGCACCTTGGCTTTTTCCGCTTCCTTGTATCTTGCCGCTTTTGAACACCCTATAAAGAAGTGATGATGATTTATATTGTGGTGATATTCAAGGCTTGCGCTTTTTCAAGCAGTCTATGGCAAGTCTTGCGATAAGTGCTATCTTCTTTATTGGCGGTTCCAAGCAATTTACCCACATAGGTTTTGTTGCTTTGCCCACACCAAGAGTATAGCACATGGGCAATAACGGCATCATCAAAATTTGCTTCACGCATGGCGTCACGCACCGCCATGGGCGTTTTGCCTTCCCACAAAGAGCGTGGGATGCACAAGTGAGGTGTTTCGCTGTTTGTGGTAGGCGTTATTTTAGAAGATGCTGTATTAGTGGAAATAGGTAAATTCTGTGCCGTGATATTCTCAAAAAAGTTTTTTGAAAGCCCTTTAACTTCTTGCCGATAAGGATACCCACAAGCCACAAGATATTGCACAGCATCTTTCTTTTTTGCTGTAATGGTATGTGGCAGAAAATACTCAAGATGTCGTATGACATTGCTTGTGTAAAATGAACGTTCTTGCGCTTGTGCCATTTCCAAAGGAGTAAGAGATTTATCTATGTCTGTTTCTTTGGGCAAGATAGCTCGGACAAGCTCCATCATCTCAGAAAGGTTTTGTGGAATGGGGTCATAAGCCTCATGTAAAACAGCGTCAAAGCCCTTATTAAAGTAGTGTCTCTGCAATAAAGGAAATGCTTGTGCCAAAAAGACACCCAAGGCTTGAGTAAATGCAGAAAATGAAACCTTTTCGCCGTCTTTCTGCGGAAGTTCTGGTATATCCATACCTATTTTTTGTACGGAACGCTCCGCTAATTCCTTCCAGCAACTCTCCCAAACATGTACCCACAAGGCATAAGGAAAAATACTCTTATGGCTGAGTGCAGTATAAAGGCCAGTTACTTCTGAGTCGCTTAAATCAAAAGCCGTGCGAAGCTTGCCTATGGTAATGAGTTCTTGATGTAGCATGAGCGGCATATTACCTAAAAAATACACCCTTGTCAGTAAAAGGAATAGTCAAAATGACATTTCATAGCGGATTGAATGTCCGACAACGTCCCACGAAAGTTTTTTTAATAAATTTTATTTGTGGGTATTTTTGCAGGTATTATTTATTTGCTTGTAAAAATACTTTATAAATTCAATATAATGTATCTCAATAAAAAGTCCGAATGTGGCAAACCATAGAATACAAGGCCGCCGCTATTGAGCAATTTCGTAAGGGCGATTTATTGCAAAGAAGCATAGAGGATGTTCAATCGGAAGCCGCTAATGCCGCCGAAATGAAAGCTGCCGCCTCTGGCAATCCCCTTATTCTTATGCAGGTGCAGTTAGCAAGTGATTTACGCAAATTAGAGGCTTTATATTCGCAATATCAACGCTCACAGCATCGCATGCGTGATAGTTTGAAAATGCTTGCTTCAGCAGACGCACGTCTGGCAAAGCGTGAAGAAAATCATGCCTTGGATAGTGGGCATCGTGACAGCAATACCGACAAATACATGGACAGCGGCAAGGAGCGCATACGCTTGCATTTCTTCAAGGATGGGAAAATGCACACCGATAAAGATAGCGAAAAGCTCAAAGGCTTTATTGTTGACGGCGTGAAAGAAAGTATGAAGGTGGGCAAGCCGGCAGAACTTGGCCAGTATCGTGGCTTCACTATCTCAGCTCGTGCCAGAGGCCAAGCGGAGCAATTTTCTTTCACCCTCAAGGGCAGGAGCGACATAGAATACGCCCCTGAAAATCTGGTGTACAGCTATGACGAAAACCTCAGTTTATCGGGCTTTTTTCAGCGTATAGACAATTTCTTGGATAAAGGCATGGACAAGTCTATGGACAATTACCGTGAAAATACCAAGCGTGAAAAATCAGAAATGGAGACCATCAAAGCGAGTATCGACAAACCCTTTGGGCAATTTGAGAAACTAGCCCTTGTACGTGAAAACCACTCTGCCGTTATCCGCGAACTGCAAAGGATGCAGGATGAACCGGGCTATGTGAGTGAGTGGAAGCCGAGGGAAAGATTGCAAAATCCTGCTAAAGGACCAACGTCAAGCGTAACAATGAGGGTAGCATGATATGATAACACATGCTCCACCGCTAAAAGTGGTGGAGTATGTACTCCTCATCAGTTATATTGAGCTAGTCTCAGTCAATGTTATTATTTATTAATTAATTAAATGAGTTTTTGCCAAGCTTCATAAGCTTGCTGCATGGCGTCTTTATCCTTTGCGATTTCACCAGCATCGTATGCAGAAAAGCTTAAACTTTCTACATGTTCCCACTGTAAATATTCAGCACTGCATTCAAATTGGCTTTGAATACAGCTATAGTAAGGAGCATGTAAAGGTCCTCCTCCTACGCTGAGGACGAGCATCTTCTTTGTACATTTTTGAAGAGCATCAACACGAGAGTAAAATTTATCAAGAATGAGCTTGAGTTTAGCGGATATGCCGCCCCAATACACAGGGGAAGAAAATATCAACACATCCGCCGCTTCTACTTTAGCGATGATGGCGTTGGTGTCATCTTTTTGTATACATTCAGCAGCACTTCCTTTGCACTTATCACAATGTAAACAAGGTGATACATCTAGCTTATAGGTTGAAATATATTCACAGTCTGCACTTTGTATATTTTCCTCAATACCTCTTTGCACCTCTTTAAGCAGTATAGCTGAATTACCTTTAGGCCTTGGGCTACCGCATAGTAATAAAATTTTCATGAGTGATTCCTTTTTTATTTAATATTTCAAATTATAGCTGATTACTCTAAGGATAGTAAATCTATGGGCTTAAAATCTTTGTATGAGGCATCGAGTTTAATTCCAAAGTGTTTTTCTATTTCTTCAATGTATGTATCATCTTCTTTGAGTTGTATTGTTTGTGTTTCATTGTTTACTGTTTTTTTCAATGTTGTATTAAACAGGGTTATCATGCCTTGTTCTATGGGGAGTGCGGCAACTCGTGCAAAAACAAATACAGATTGCGGATGTGTTGAGGCAAAATGGTTGCCATAATCTATATCGGCATTACACACATGACATAAATCAAAGCTATACATACTCTTCCATGTATTTTCTTCTTTTACTTTGAGCATAATACCATATATATCATCTTCAACAAATTTAAAAATATGCCTCTTCGTTTTTATCTCTTTATCAAAAATAAGAGGCAAAGGTGTATCTGGTGTCTCTGCACCAAAGCCTACATCTAAAATCCATTGCTGATTTTCTAATGTTACAAGAGATATTTGATGTCCTCTCCCTGTTACCGTGCCTGTAATATGCACACGGCCCAACAATGGGCGCACGTCAAAACCATAAAAATTAAGTGCCATGCGTAACAACATGTTCAATTCATGGCAATATCCACCACGTTTATGGTGAACGACTCGACTTTCGGAGTAATTCATCCTGTTATTTCAAGATTTTTCCCAATATTT
>CAYJHX010000019.1:10910-15270 GCA_964369395.1 uncultured Desulfovibrionaceae bacterium | reverse complement strand
GAAGGAGGGGCCTTTTGCTAGCGCCAAAAAGCCCCCTCCTTCCCCGCCCATTACATGGGCTCCCCATCCTCCCCCAGAAAACGTTACCAGCCCTCTGTCTGAAATTTCCCACAAAAAAAGGGGCTTTGCGCCCCTTAATTGTGTCTTATTTTTATTCTTATTTTTTCTATTTTCTATCTTGCTTTTACTTAGCAAAACCCACAGCGCGGCGTTCGCGGATGACAGTCACCCGAATTTGTCCGGGGTAGGTCATATTTTTTTCAATTTTTTCGGCAATGTCTTTACATAATACGTAAGTAGTATCGTCGTCCACATTTTCCGAATTCACCATAACACGGATTTCACGCCCAGCCTGAATGGCATAGGCTTTGGCCACGCCGTCGAAAGAGGTGGCAATACCTTCTAAATCTTCCAAGCGCTTTACATAATTTTCGAGCAATTCTTTACGTGCCCCTGGACGTGCACCGGAAAGCGAATCTGCGGCTTGCACCAGTACAGCTAGTGCTGTGGAAGGACGTATATCTTCGTGGTGTGCCCCAATGGCATGAATAATATCCTTAGCTTCGCCGTATTTTTTGGCAATATCAGCACCGATAAGGGCGTGAGAGCCTTCTACTTCGTGGTCTACGGCTTTTCCTATATCATGTAACAAACCGGCACGTTTGGCCTTTTTAATATCCATACCAAGCTCAGCCGCCATCATACCGCACAAAGCCGACACTTCTAGTGAGTGTTTAAGTACATTTTGCGTAAAAGAAGTACGATAACGTAATTGCCCAAGAAGACGCACAATTTCTGGGTGAATACCGTGTACTCCAGCATCGAAGGTGGCTTGTTCGCCCACTTCGCGCACTTGCACATCTAATTCTTGCTCGCATTTTTGCACAATATCTTCAATGCGGGCGGGATGAATACGTCCGTCTTGAATAAGCCGTTCAAGGGCCATACGCGCCACTTGACGCCGCAAAGGACTGTATGCAGACAAGATGACGGTTTCCGGCGTATCGTCAATGATAAGATCCACACCGGTAGCGGCTTCTAGGGCTCGAATATTGCGCCCTTCTCTACCGATAATACGCCCTTTCATATCTTCGCTGGGCAAGGTAACCGCAGTAACCGTCTGCTCGCACACATAATCGCCGGCATAACGCTGAATGGCATTACACAGCACTTCTTTGGCTTTGCGGTCGGCTGTTTCTTTAGCTTCGCTTTCAATAACGCGAATCATGCGTGCCGCTTCGTGGCGGGTGCGTGATTCTACTTCTTCAAAAAGTCGAGTTTTGGCTTCTTCTGCCGTCAATCCCGATATTTCTTGAAGACATTTTTCTTGTTCATCCACGCGAATTTGCAAATACTCTTCAGTTTCTGCTAGGGCGCGTTCTTTTTTTGCCAAATCTTTTTCTATACCTAATATATCTCTTTCACGATTGGTAGCAATTTCAAGCTTTTCTTCTAAACGGCCGCTCATTTCATCCATTTTACGTTCGCGCGCTTTTAATTCGCGCTCGCGCTCTTTGAAATCGCTTTCCATTTCACGCTTTTGCTGAAAAAGGTCGTCCTGACCTTGCAACAGCATTTCTTTTTTCTGTGCTTGCGCTTCTTTGCGCGCTTCATCTACAATACGTTTGGCCAGCATATTGGCATCGCCTAAACGTTTAGAGACAATCATACGCTGCACCAGCATACCAATGGCAAGGAAAATGACGGCATCTACCACCATTATACCCCAAGTCATGGTTCCCATAATACTTCCTCCTATACAAACAGGTCATAACCCGATAAGCACCGAAACATTCAACGGTATTGCAAATAGTACAAATACAGCCTTACTGTTTCGTAGCGACAGACATAACGAAGTGTCACACACAGGTATCTCCTTATTTTTCACAGTTTTTTTCGAAAACTGCTTCTTTAAGAAAAACCCCGCATGACTTCAAAATGCAAAAACCCCCTTGGGCGCATAAAAGTCGCCAAGCATGATTCTTGCTTGCATTGCATACATGCAACACATCAAAGACTACTGCACACAGGCCAGCAAAGGCCCCAAAATACCGGAGCATCAAAGATATCGAGATATCAGAGACGCCAATTCCCCTAAACTCTGCAAGTAATGGGGGAAGGTATCAAAAAAGCAATAGCCTTAAATATCAGGGAGAAACAAAAGGAAGGAGAATTACAGACACAAGACACATGAAAACCATACAGACTATATCCGTATGGTACTCAAATATCGTATATTGCAACAATTTGCACAACAACTTAGGCCCGCGCCCAGAAAGAATGAATCAAATCCCCAGACAGCCGTGTGAGGAGCTCATTGCAGAACCTGATTTCTCAGGGGGGCGCCTCAACCTTCGCGTTAGGCTTCCCCGTCTAGGGGGCATGCTCACGGCGAAAATTTTGACTCCCAATTTTTAAGCTTGTAAGGTCAGCAACGGCTCAACAATCACAAACCCTCCAGGGATTTTTTATATATTTCATATCAATTCTTCTATTTTGGCAAGCATAGCATCCAGACGTTGTTGTGTCTCGTCTAGCTGTGCATTAGCTTGTAATAAGTCGTCTGCAAGCCCCAACACTAGGAATGTAAGTAATAATTCCTTACTATTCCGTCCTCCGTGAAGCCTCAATTTTTCATAACGTTCTTCCACCAGCAACCGAGCTTTTTCTACTCGTTCAGCATCAACTCCAGCCTTGAAAGTTACATCAAGACCTAATAAAGTCAGCGTATATTCCTGCATGGTGTCCACAAAAGGCTAGTCCAAAATCTTCATACGTTCCAACAAGGCGTCAATACGATGTGTCACGTCTTCTTTTACTTGCCTTTCTTGCGTTAACAAGTCTTTAAGAGTTTGGTTTTCTTCCTTCAAAACATGTAACTGCTCTTGCAACTCTGTAACGTGAGTGCTATTTTCTTGAAGGATACGCCTATTATCCTCTCGTACACGCTCTACCTCTTGTACGAGACCGTGCACTTTTTCTTCGAGCAAATTGAGTATTTCCATGACTTAAAAATAACACTTCCTTTCGCCAATGGCAAGGTGCTTTGAGGCTTTCTTTTGTGTTTAAAGATATTTTTTTATTTTTTTATATTATATAAACGTGTTAGATAGACATTTATTTCTTCCGAGCAAGGTTTTTTTGCTTGCTTCTGGCAATGCCAAGTTCCCCTTCGGGCACGTCTTTGGTAATAACCGATCCAGCCCCCACAAGGGCCCCATCGCCCACCCGTACCGGCGCTACCAAGGCAGTATTACTACCTATAAAAGCCCCTGCTCCAATATGGGTCTGAAATTTATTTTTGCCATCATAATTGCATGTGATAGTACCGGCGCCTATGTTGGCGGCTTCCCCTACGCTGGCATCACCAATATAGCTTAAATGATTCACCTTGGCCCCAGCATGAAGGGTAGCTTTTTTTACTTCGACAAAGTTGCCTATTTTACTTTTTTCCTCAAGCTTTGCGCCGGGGCGTAAACGACCATAAGGGCCCACCGAAGCATCTTTTCCCACAACGGCATCTTGAATATGACTAAAAGAATGAATCTGTGCCCCTTCTTCCACAATGGCATTATCTAAAAAGCAATGGGAACGCACAACGGCTCCTTTAGCAATGGAAGAGTTGCCATAAATTTCGCAAGGGCCAAAAATTTCTGCCCCCGGTGCCACACAAGTTTCCACGCCCAGCACTACACTTTGCGGATTATGTATGAGAGCGCCGGCAAGCAAGGCTTTGTGTACCAAGGAGGCACGCAATATTTCTTCGGCATGTAAAAGCTCTTGAGGAGAGTTTACGCCCAGCAATTGCGTATCTTCGCCGCATATCACCCCACACACGCCATGCCCGTGCTGCACAGCCAATTGCACCACATCGGTCAAATAATATTCACCGCTTTTATTTTCTGAAGAAAGTTGTGGCAAAAGCGTAGCCAAGGTGGGGACATGCAACAAGTACACCCCCGCGTTAACCTCGCCTGTAGGTTCTCCGTGCATGGCTGTATCGTAATCTTTAGCCTCTACAATACCTACCACAGCTCGAGACGCGTCGCGTACTACGCGCCCATATGCATTGGCAAAGGGAAGTTGAATGCTGGCAAAAGACACCGGAGGATAGCCCGCCGCCCTTACGGCATCCCAAAAAACACGCACCACATCTGCCGTCAAAAGCGGCGTGTCGCCATTGACCACAAATACATAATCTATGCCTTGCTCTTGCAAAGCGGGCAAGGCTTGTAATACTGCGTGCCCTGTGCCTTTTTGCTCTGTTTGTTCTACAAAGCGCAGAGAATCTTTGGCAAAAACAGCGCGCACTTTTTCTGCACCGTGCCCAATAACTGTCCAGATATTTTCGTGAAAATGC
>CAYJHX010000019.1:0-10810 GCA_964369395.1 uncultured Desulfovibrionaceae bacterium | reverse complement strand
GCATGGGCCGACATAGCTATAATGGGCAAATGCGCGAATTTTTCTTGTTCACGAATTTTCATGGTGGCAGTCAACCCATCCATAACAGGCATTTGAATATCCATAAGCACCGCATCGTACTGCTTTTGCTCCAACATAGTTAACGCTTCTTGCCCATTATTGGCAATATCTACGCTATAGCCCACTTGTGTTAACAATTCTTCAGCAATAAGTTGGTTAATTTCATTATCTTCCACCAACAAAATAGATTCAGTGCCTGCATAACTTGATACTTCAAAGGCTTCTTGTGTGCGCAAACTGTTGCAATACATATCTTCTTTGCCAAGGGTAAAAATAGCATCGAAGAAAAAGGTAGAGCCTGCGCCTTCTTCACTTTCCACCCAAATATTTCCGCGCATCATGCGCACCAAAGAACGCGAAATCGTCAAACCAAGTCCGGTTCCGCCATATTTACGCGTTACCGACGTATCCGCCTGAGAAAAGGCCGTAAATAAGCGCCCTATTTGCTCTTCAGTTAAACCAATACCCGTATCTTGTACGGAAAAAAGACAATGCACTTCGTGATTTTCAAGCGGTTTACATTCTACATTTACATAAATAGAGCCATTTGCAGTAAACTTAATGGCATTACTCACCAAATTAAACAATACTTGCTTTAAGCGCAGCGCATCGCCTAAAAGTACCGTTTCGGCGTAATCCCCCACTTTCATGGTTAAATCCAGCTCTTTTTCTTTCACCATGGGCAAATACAAGTCTTCAATCTCACAGCAAAGCTGATTTAAGGTAAAGGGAATATCTTCAATTTCCAATTTTCCAGCTTCAATCTTGGAAAAATCTAAAATGTCATTGATAATGCGCAATAAATTATTGGCAGAAAAAAGTGTTTTTTGTAGATAATTTTTTTGATCATCATGCAAAGGCGTTTGTTCCAGTAAATGCAACAATCCCAAAATACCGTTCATGGGGGTGCGTATTTCATGGCTCATATTAGCCAAAAATTCGCTCTTGGCTTGGGTACTTTTCTCTGCCAATTCTTTGGCTTTGCGTAAGTCCATTTGCGTTTCTTCAATTTCATGCAACATGGCTTTAAATTCACGTAAATCACGTAAATACACAACAACGCCAAAATTGCCGCGATAATTGATACGACTAAAAGTGATTTCTACTGGTAGCAAGGCTTGCGTTGAAGGGTGCAGGGTCATCATTTCCATGCGTGCCCAGCCTTTATCAAAAACAGCGTCAAAGCCAGCACCAAGACATTCCAATGAGCTTGTGCCGTCAGGTTGCGTGCGGGGCAATGTTTTGGTAAAATTACCTAAATATTCCCCCTTAGTAAAAAAGCCGTACATCTTAACGCAGGCCATATTGCAATCGATAAGATCCCCTTTATCATTCCAAAAATTGATACCAAGGGGCAAAGAATCAAGCATAAGTCTGTTACGCAACTCCACTTCTTGTAATAATTCTTGCGTTTCTTTGATTTCACGCAAATCGCGCGTAAAGGTCAAAATAATATCAGAATCTTCATAAGAAGTACGAATAAGAGTTTTTTCTACAGGGATAGGGGTGCCATCCGACAGTTGATTCATCCATTCAAATTGGCAAAAGCCTTCGTGCATGGTTTTGCTTAACCATTCCACAATCAACTCTTCTGACAATCTGCCATTAGGCTGCTTCACAGGTCGAAGGTCAGCAAATTTTTTAAAATATTCTCGCTTATCTTGCAATTCAAAAAGACGCACACAAGCCATATTACAATCAACAAAGTTAAAGTCTGCATCCCAAACGTGCACACCCATAGGCATAGTATCAAGAATAACTTGACTATAATTTAAGGCCTGTTCAGCTTTATACGCAGAAGCCTTTAGTTCGCGTAAATCTTTGGTATAAGAAATAAAAATATTCTTCCCATCAATCTTTGCCGCAACCAAAATAACTTCTGTAGGAAGCGGCTTACCATCAAAGGTTTGATGCATCCATTCAAATCGATGAGCCCCATCGGCATGAGCTTTAGCCAAAAGTCCCGGCAAAACGTCAAGTGAAGCTTGTCCATCAGGTTGAAATTCCATCGAAGCTTTATCAGCATTGGCTATAAACTCTTCTTTGGAAGGACTGTTAAACATACGTACAGCTTCATTATTACAGTCTAAAAGGTGCAGATTTTCATCCCAAAAGAAAATCCCCAATGGCACATTATCGAGTACAAGCTTATTTCGCTCTTCTGCGGCGCTGGCCTTTTGTTCACTGGCCATCAGTTGACGCATATCTTCGATATATTCGGCCACCATGGGTTTTCCGTCATACTCAATACGACGCAATACATTTCTTGTGGGAATCAATTCCCCTGTGCTATCAACCCAAAGCCATTGAAGTTTTCTTTCTTCTCCAGCAAAGACACGGCTCAGTTCTGTATAAAATAAATCTTCCGAAAGAGTATCGGGAGTTTGGTATTCGGGGTAAAATTTTGTGGGGTCTTTTTGGTATTCGGTTTTATCTTGCAAACCTAGAAATTGCAAAAAACCCAAATTACAATCAATAAGTTCATATCTGCTATTCCAAAGACACACTGCCATGGGAGAGGCATCAAGCATGGCCTTGGCGTTTTTATCCTCAGCATATTTTTCTTCTAAGGTAGCCACAACACCTTTGACGGAAACCAGATGACTCACCACAAGAACTTGCCCAGCATATTCAAAACGCGAAAGCGTATATTCCACCATTTCTTCGCGGCCATCGGGGCGTAAATGCGCCCAAGTAAATTGGCAAAAGCCTTCTACAAGAGCTGTTTCATAGTAAAATTTGCCTAGGGTAACAGAATCTTCCCCATTAGGTTGCGTAGGCGGCGTATGCTTATAAAAATTTCTTGCATAATCAAGAATATCGGTGATTCCAAAAAACTCTAAAAAACTTTGAGTTGCATACAAAGCGGTACCATCGGCCCCCCAGCAACACAAAGGGAGCTTGATAGTTTTAAATAACGTATGCAAAAATTCATAGGTCGCAAAATTTATAGAATCTTTGACAGAAAGCATATACGAGTCCTCGTATGGATATATAAGAAACGTGAAGAATATTGAAAAAAGCGCATCAGAAAACTAGGAAAGGCAATATGTCATAGGACACACGTATTTTCAACGCTTTTTTTCTTAACATATTTTTTTCAATAAGGCAAAACAGAAGAGAGAAAAGACAAAAATAACAAGACCTGTATAAAAGGGGCCTATATGCAACATATAAGCCCCCTGTTGTTTAAAGCGTAAATAAACTAGCTGCGAAGTCGTTGTAACAACGCTTGCAATTCATTGGCCATGCTAGACAATTCGTGTACAGCCTCTGAAGCTTGCGCCATACCCGAAGCTGTGGAGCCAGCAATTTCGTTGATTTCATCGATGGAGCGATTAATTTCTTCCGACGTGGCAGATTGCTCTTCTGCAGCGGTAGCAATACCCGAAATAAGCGCAGTATTGGTATCGGCAAGAGAAAGAATTTCTTCTAGCGAGCTTCCGGACACAGCGGCAATATCAGTAGCCTTGCCCGCAAAGCCAGCGCTTTCGCTCACGCGGCTAATATTCATCTTCGTTGTTTCTTGAATACCGCGAATACTGTTACCCACTTCAGTAGTGGCTGTCATGGTTTTTTCAGCCAGTTTACGTACTTCATCGGCCACAACGGCAAAGCCGCGCCCGGCCTCCCCTGCTCTGGCTGCTTCAATGGCAGCATTTAAGGCCAGCAAGTTGGTTTGATCAGCAATATCAGAAATAACATCCATAACACTGCCAATGCTTTCGGCCTGAGCACCCAATTGCTGCATATTTTTTTCAAGCTCAAGAGTCACGTCATTAACGCTCTTGATGGCAGCAATAACTTGCGTAACCAAGTCCGTGCCTTCGGTAGCTTTGTCACGGACATTGGCCGATTGCGTATTAGCTTCGCCGGCATTACTGGCTACTTCCAATACGGTAGAATTCATTTGCTCCATGGCGGCAGCAGTTGCGGTTACGCGGTCGCGTTGAATTTGCGAACCGTTGGACACATCTTCCACCTGAGCAGACAATTGACGAGAAGCAGTGGCCATGCGTTCTGAAATATCTTGCGCTTGGTTTGCCACATCAATAATGGTACGTTGCGTACTTTTAATATCTGTTAAATCGGTAATTAATTGCAACACACAGCTTAATTTACCGTCTTCGCCCTTAAAAGGAATGGCGGTGTACGAAATATCCAGCGCTTTACCGGCAGGACGGGCTATGGTTTCTCCGGTAGCAGGACGCAAAGTAGCCACCGCTTTGTTTAAAGCATCACCGGGAGTATCGGAGTCATCACGGTTCATGACTTCTTTACACGTTCTATTCATATAATTATTGCCAGCCACAGCTTTGCCTGTAGCATTCAAGTAAGAAACATGTAAGTTTTTATCTAAAACCACCACAGGGGCCGTGAGCACATCCAGAACATTTTGATATTGCTCTAGGGTAGTATTGGTGCCTTGGATAAGTTCGGCATAGGCGCCTTCAAATTTATCACTGTCGCCACGGATATCCATTTTCCCATTGCGCAACTCTTCTTTGATACGTGCGTATTCTTGCATAATATTATTAAGCGACACAGGGATAGAACGCAAAGCATCGGCAAGACTACCAATTTCATCACTGCGCTTCACATCTAAGGTACCCTTTAAATCACCGTGGGCAATGGCCGTGGCAAAGTCGGCGCCTTTAGATACAGCGCTCACCACAGGACGAATAATCAAGAAAATAATAATTGCAATAAAAAGCACAGCCGTAATAGTAGCATACAGAGAAAGAGAACTTAACTCACTCAAATCAGAGAAAATATCTCTATTTTCAGCGCGAGCAATAACCGTCATGTCACTACCAACTAACTTTGTGTGATAGGCAATGACAGGATAACCTGCAAGATTTATATATTCAGTAGCGCCATCCGCCCCTTGAGCAATTTTTTTCATAATGGGCGTAATGGGCAAATTATCTTTAAACAAAGCTTCTTTCACAAAGTCAATGACCACGCGTCCCTGCCCATCAATGGCAAGAGCATAGCCTTCTGAGCCCACGGTAACACCTTTAAAAACATTATCATACACTTTGGCAAAAGAAATATCGCCGCTCATTACGGCCACAACATTTCCGCTGGCATCTTTTATGGGATAGACCACAGCCATAAGCACTTCATTAGTAATGGTAGACATGCGCGGTTCTGGTGTGGGGGTTTGCCCTCTTACCGCAATTTTAAAATATTCGCGGAAAGATAAATCTGAGCCTACAGCCTTAGGGTTAGAAGAAGCAATAACAATACCCTTGGCGTCCATCAAATTGTATCCGGAAAGTAAGGATAAAGCCTCGGTGCGTCTTTTAAGCCAAGTATTCATGGCTTGCACTTGCGCCTCGCTACGCTCTGTCAAGGCCACATAATCTGTGGTTACTTTTCCACTAGAAGTGACCTGAATAAAGGAACGGGCAGATTCGATGGTGTAATCTAACATACGTTGCAAAGTCATAGAAGTGACCTGCATGGTATTCATAGACGTTTCCCGTAGAGCTTTTGCCGTTTCCTGATAAGTAAGGTAACTCAAAATCCCCATGGACAAGATTAAAAGCGCCACGATGGGCAGTAAAATTCTCTGTTGCAACTTCATAAAACGTACTCCCTTTTTTGCACAGCGTTACACATATCATCGGTAGTAATATAAATACCTTTATGGAATTGTACAGTCCTACACATGTCCCCTAATCTATATTTCATACAACAAATAAAAAAGCAAGTCTTTACAAAGACAAAGCAAAATTTAAAAAAAGAGAAGCTCCTCATGAAGAGCTTCCCTTTTTGATAAAAAACCTCTGCTTTTTTTGCTATACTTCGCTATGACACACCTTGACAAAACCCTGCACTTTCGCGGAGAAATCTTGCAAAATAGCCTCTGCCTTGCTGCTGCCTGTGGCGGCAACATGCTCTGCAAGCAAAGCTTTTAATTGCGCTATATCTTCTTGGTCAAGTTCTGCCAACATCAAATTTTGCGTATTCAGCCTTTGGGCCACAACTTCTTTGTTGCCATACACATATACAGCACCGCCAGTCATACCTGCGGCAAAGTTCTGACCGCACTCGCCTAAGATAACCACGGCTCCGCCTGTCATGTATTCGCACGCGTGCTCGCCTACACCTTCTACCACAGCCAAAGCACCGCTGTTGCGCACCGCAAAGCGCTCCCCAGCTTTTCCGCTGACAAAAAGCTTGCCTTGGGTGGCACCATAGAGAGCCACGTTACCGATAAGCGATTGATTTTCAAAATTATATATAGATGCAAAAGGTTTCACAGCAATATGACCACCGCACAAGCCCTTGCCTACATAATCATTAGCCGAGCCCTCCAATGTTAAGCTAAGGCCTGTGGGCGCAAAAGCCCCAAAACTTTGCCCTGCCGTACCTGTGCATTGCAAACCAATAAAATCTTTTGCAAAATCTGTATATGACAAAGCCAAAAGTCCTGCCACATTGGTGCCGATGGCTCTATCCACATTGCCCACTTTTTGCGAAAAAACCAAGGGCGTTTTTGTTGCCACGGCCTTTTGTGCTTGCGCATAAAAATCTTCTTCCCAAGGGCTTATTTCAATGGGGCGTGCCTCACTTTGGGCCCTTTTGGCATAGGGTAAATGCTTAAAGAGCAAAGACATATCAAGATTTTTTGCTTTTTGCGGCAAGAGGGCTGCATCCACTTCAAAGAGGTGGGCATGGCCTATGAGCGCATCCACCGAAGCAAAACCAAGAGTAGCTAAATAGCTACGAGTTTCTTCAGCCAAGAAGTTTAAATAATTTTCAATATGCGCCGCTTCTCCAGAAAATTTGCCGCGTAATTTTTCATCTTGCGTGCAAACACCCACAGGGCACATGCCCTTAAAGCATTGGCGGCACAATACGCACCCCATGGAAACCAACAAAGACGTGCCAAAAGCCACAGAGTCAGCCCCCAGCATGAAGGCGGCAACAATATCTTTGCCCGATTGAATTTGCCCATCGCATTGCAAAGTCACTTTATGACGCATAGCATTGGTCACAAGAGCTTGATGCACTTCTGCAAGGCCAATTTCCCAAGGTAAACCCACATGATAAATGGAAGAAAGTGGCGCTGCCCCTGTACCTCCGTCGTGACCGGAAATACAAATATTGTCGGCTCCGGCTTTCACCACGCCCACAGCCACAGTGCCAATACCCGCTTGGGCTACCAGCTTCACCGAAACTTTCAAGCCGTGTTTCAATTTTTTAATATCAAAAATAAGTTGCGCCAAATCTTCAATGGAATAAATATCGTGATGCGGCGGTGGAGAAATGAGTGACACACCGGCCTTGGTGTGACGCACCTTAGCAATATAAGGAGTCACCTTATGCGCAGGAAGTTGCCCCCCTTCGCCTGGTTTGGCCCCTTGGGCAATTTTAATTTGCACCTCATCACCGGCAGCCAGATACTCTGCGGTTACTCCAAAACGGCCCGAGGCAATTTGGCGTATGCGCGAGCACAAATCGTTTTCACTGCCACGCGAGCGTGAACGGCCCACTTCTTCGCCGCCTTCGCCGCAATTGGACTGCAAGCCCAGATTATTAAAGGCTCTGGCAATGCATTCGTGCGATTCTTGGCTTAAAGCTCCCAAAGACATGGGCGCCGCAAAAAAGCGTCGACGAATACTGGTCACATCTTCCACATCTTCCACAGCAATAGGCGTGGTATTTTTAAACTTCCATACTGAACGCAAGGTAATATCTTCTTCTTGTCGTGCCAATTGTTTGGTATACAGACTAAAGAATTCATAGCTATTATCCGTGACAGATTTACGCAAAATGGAGCAAATTTCTTTGGTCCAAATATGCTTATCACTTTTGGAGGCTTCGCGTGTATTGATGATATACGAAAGAAAGCGTTCATAATTTTCTGTATAAATATCTTCCAAGCCAATGCCGCCAATGCGCGACAAGGTATTGGTAAAATAGGTATCAATAACATGCGCATTTAAACCTATACACTCAAAAGATTTAGAACCAATAAAGGACGATAAGGCCGAAACTCCAAGACGCGCAAAGACCTTAAGCAAGCCTTTTTCCAAAGCTTGGCAATAGTGCTCAATACAGGTGCTTACGCTATAAGCATCTTTTATTTTTTTCTTTTCTATAAAATTACCCATGGAGGCATAAGCCGCATAAGGATAAATGGCATTGGCCCCAAAAGAAAGCAGCAAAGCCATATGCATCACTTCAAAAGCTTGACCGCTTTCTACGACAATATCACAGGCATGGCGCAAGTTTTTACGAACCAATTCTTGATGCACCGCTGCCACAGCCAAAAGTACAGGCAGGGGCATGGTGTCTTTTGTTAAATCTTTATCGCTTAAAATTAATACCTTAGCGCCATCATACACAGCCTTTTGCGCCCCAAGGCACAAAGCCTCAAGGGTGGTGCAAAAACCCGTATACCCCGCATGCAAAGGCATGGTAATACTCAGCACTTTACTTCTGACCATATCGCAAGCGTGGATTTGCTCCAAATGCGCGCCAAAAAGAAAGGGATTTTCATGAGAAAAATACGGTGCTTGTGCGCTAGGCTCTTGAAAAAGATTGCCCTTTCCGCCCAAATTAGAACGCAAAGACATGGAAAATTTCTCGCGAATGGGATCGATGGAAGGATTGGTAACTTGCGCAAAGAGTTGCTTAAAGTAATTAAACAAAGCCTGAGGTTTAGAGCTAAGCACCGCCAAAGGTTCATCAAGCCCCATGGCCCCTACAGGTTCTTCTTTCGTCATGACCATGGACGTAAGCAAAGCTTCCGGTGACTTTTCACCATAGCCAAACAGGTCAAAATAGCGACTGTTTTGCAATTGCGCTTCTTGCTCCGCCACATTTTCTGTCATCAAGGACATTCTTTTTTCAGCCATGACTTGTTCATAATTCGTGGCGGTAAAAAGTTGCTCTTTGATTTCCGCATCATAGACCACTTTCTTCTGTGCAAAATCCACCATAAACAAGGTGCGTGGCGCCAACTGCCCCTGCTCTACATAATCTTCTCTATCCAGCACTCCGGATTCTGAAGATAAAATAATGATATTATCTTTAGTGATAGAATAGCGACACGGACGCAAGCCATTTCTATCAAGACTTGCCCCCACCTTGCTGTGCCCATCGGTGAAAACCATGGTCGTAGGGCCGTCCCAAGGTTCCATAAGCGGTTCATGGTAAGCATAATACGCTTGTTTTTTACGGCTTTCCGGCGTTTCTACCTTTTGCGAAAACACCGGTTCCGGTATCATGGTAGTGATGGCATGTTGCACGTCGTAACCACCCTGCAATAACAATTCAAAGACATTATCAAAGGCGCCGGAATCGCTGGTGCTCGGATGCACACAAGGCAAAACATCGGGTAAAGCATCGCCCAAAATATCGCTTACCAAAGCATTCTCGCGTAAAGCCATATGCGTCATATTACCACGAATGGTATTGATTTCGCCATTATGCGCAATATGGCGGAAAGGTTGGGTCAAATGCCAGCTAGGCTTAGTATTGGTGCTAAAACGCTCGTGAAAAATCACAAAAGGCACTTTAAAGGTGTCATGGGTCAAATCCGGATAAAATTTACCCAAATTCTTACCCGGCAAAATGCCTTTATACACCATGCTTTGCGAAGAAAGACTGGCTATATGAAAGGCGCTTAAGTCCACCCCATGCTTTTGCAATATTTTAACAGCTTCAAACTCCATCTGCTTACGCAAGACATATAAATGTTGCTCTAAATTTTGCGCCGTAACGTCCTGTCCTTCAGCTACAAAAAGCATTTGAGTAAATTCTGGCAAAGTAGCCAGCACCTTACGCGAAATTATATTAATATCGGTAGGAACTTCACGAATTTCCGCTATGCGAAAGTGATACTTTTTTGCCACCGACTGTACGCACTCCATAAGGCATTCGTGCATAAAACTTTCATAAGGTAAAAAGAAAGAACCAATACCCCAAAGAACGTTCTTATCTAACGTTTGCGGAAACACCTGCCCAAAAAATTCACGCGGAATAGGCACTAGCATGCCGGAACCATCAGACATTTTTTTGTCGTCTTCCTGACCACCTCTGTGCGTTAAACGCGACATGGCCGTTAAGGCGTATTCCACAATTCTATGCTCTGCCACATTGTTGATATTACCCACGAAACCTACACCGCAGGCGTCATGCTCTTTTTGAGCATTATATAATAAATTTTCTTGCATACTAACCCTCGAAAATCTTATTTTTTCATGGGGGAGGAAACTTTTTGAAAAAAGTTTCCTCCCCCACACCCCACCTTCAAAAACTTTTACACCGAATTTTCTTTACAGAAAATTCTTTCACCCTAACGCAATAGCTCTATTCCAACTAAAGACTCGTTACAACAACAAGACTTCACATACTCTTTTTCAATTCACTCCAAAAATGATTGCGCAAGATTTTTATAAAAAGTTCTAAAAAGATGTATCCTTTTTTGAAAATGGAGAATACAAGAGGCCATGCCTCCTATCTTACTCTGTATTCACAAACTCACTATCGCCAATGCTCCATAAGACTCTACATATAACAGTATGTTACGGCCGCAAGCTATTATGTAGGCTAAAAGAGAGGAACCGCCAAAGCTGTCCCCCCCTTAGTTAAGCCTAAACTGCCTGAAGCTTAGACTTTTCGCCATGATGCGTACCTATACCACGGCTATGGCGAAATTTTCCGCCTTTTGGCACTGTTATTTGAAACCTCTGCACAATTACAAAGGCATGGATTGCTTCGTCGCTTC
>CAYJHX010000018.1:0-15286 GCA_964369395.1 uncultured Desulfovibrionaceae bacterium | reverse complement strand
GCATAAAAGAATGTATATAAAAAAGAAAAAAAGAATTTTTTAGGGGAGAGCCCTTACCTTCAAAAAAGAAAAGTATATCGAATTTTTTAGGGGAGGGCTCTTTTTGAAAAAAGGGCCCTCCCCGCCCATTGCATGGGCTCCCCACCCTCAAAAACTTTTCCATTGCGACAAGGCGCATATTTTTTATGCTAATTTGTTGCCGCATGTTAAAGCGTTTGGGGTGTTTTTATATAAAACGTTATTCAAATAAGCGCGTTTTGAAGGGGTGAAGGGGCTTGGGGGAGAGGGGACACTTTTGGGCGTAAGCACTTGTCCCTTTAGGGGAAAGTGTCCCCTCTCCCCCAAAAAACTTTCCAAAGTTGAGACCTCTGCATGATTCTAAAAAACATTAAAACACATGGCTTGCTTCGCTTCGCTCGCAATGACTTTCTTTGTAATACCAAGTCATTGCGAGGAACGCAGCGACGAAGTAATCCATGTTTTTTTAATTGCGCAGAGGTTTCAAGTTTGTTTTTCTAGAGATAGAATGGTAAAAGGGAAAGCTTTTTATTAAAAAGCTTTCCCTTCAAAAATCATGCTTTGTAGAGGTATTTAGCTACCAGATTTTTCGGCGCGTTCTGATTCTTTTTGGTAAATGAGGGTCAAAGCGCGACGGGCAAGGTAGTTGGCTTCGGGCTTAGATATTTGATCATCGGCGCCTACAGATTCGCCCTTGTGGCGCAGCTTATCGGTAATCAAAGAAGAGAATAAAATAACGGGTAATTCGTACAAGACGGTATCTTCTTTAATTTGCTTACACAGATTGTGCCCGTCCATCATGGGCATTTCAATATCAGAAACCACCACTTGCACATAGTCGGTAATGGGGCGATTTTCTTCCATAGAAAGCTTTTTCATTTGTACTAAACGATCCCATGCTTCGGCACCGTGATGGCATACTGTCACTTCAAAGTTGGCTTTCTCAAGCATATCGCGCAGCATTTCGCGGATAAGGGCGGAGTCGTCAGCCACAAGAGCGCGGCGGCGGCGGCTTAAATCCCATTCTTCGCCCAACTCTTCGACATGCAGCCCCAAGGCGGGGTTTAAGTTGGCTACAATCTTTTCAAGGTCCAGTAAGAAGACAATGCGATCTTCCAGACGTACCACGCCAATAACAGTATTATTGGAGATTTTTGATACATAGGGGCTAGGGGCTTCCACTTCTTCCCAAGAAATACGGTGAATGCGATTGACCCCCGATACCATAAAAGCAGTGGTCACACTGTTAAATTCGGTAACAATGGTTTTGGGCTCTTCGGGATGAGCCACATGCTCTTTACCCAGCCACATGGCCAAATCCACAAGGGGGATAATATGCGAGCGCAGATTAAAAGCGCCAAGCACGCAAGGATGCTGAACTTCTGGTAATTCTGTCACTTTGGGCATACGTATAATTTCAAGCACTTTGGCCACGTTTACCCCATAATACCCGCGATATCCTTCGGGTGTAGCTACGCCGTCTTCCGTCACATTGTTTTCATCAAGGAAAAATTCCACGATTTCCAATTCATTGGTGCCGGCTTCGAGAAGAATATTGGTTTGTGCCATACGCTCTCCCTCAGTACTCCATTTTTAATAATTTTTATACTGTGTTAGTCACATTTTTTAAAAAATTTGCGGCCATGCATAGGGCCTGTAGAAAGCAGCAAGTTGTTTAGAAGCTTTCAAGTAATGTGTGTGTAGCATCAATTAGTCTTTTCGGCGTAGATGCGCCAGCCGTTAGGCCTATTTGTGAAAAAGTTAAAAAATTTTCTTTTTTTAACTCATCGGCTGTTTCAATGTGCCATGTAGGAACGCCTTGTGCGGCGGCTACATCGGCTAATCGACAGGTGTTGCCGCTTTGTTTGCCGCCTACTACTACCACAGCGTCCACATGGGCCGCAATAGTCATGATGTCTTCTTGACGTTGGCGTGTGGCATGACAAATGGTGGATAAGACGGGGATGTCTTTGTAAGAATGGCGTAAATATGCTTCGATGTCACGAAAAATTTTCCCGTCTTGTGTGGTTTGCGAGGCTAATACATAAGCCTCTTGCGGGTCAAGTTGAAGCGTTTGTAGTTTTTCTAAACTGTCAAAAACAAATGATTTTCCGTGTGCATACGAAATGAGTCCGCGTACTTCGGGGTGATTTTCCTCCCCAAAAAGTAAGAGCGTGCGTCCCTGTCCCTGATTTTTTTCTGTGGCGTTGGCAATGGCCATTTGCGCCTTTTTTACTTTGGGGCAAGTGGCATCAATAATGCGTTGCGCTTTTTGGATAAGAGCTGCTTCCTCTTGTTGTGGTATACCGTGGGCCCGCACCACCACTACATCGTGACTTTGCACCTCTTCTACCGATCGTAAACAATGTACGCCACGGGTCGCATAGTCTTCAAGCACTTGCGGGTTATGAATGATGGGGCCAAGGGTACAAATGCGTTCATCTTGTTTTGCCGTAGGTATGCTTTGTTCTAAAGCTTGGTCAAGTTTTTGTAAAGCAAGGGAAACTCCCATACAAAAGCCTGCTGTTTTTGCACGAATAATTTTCATAATGTTCTCTGTGTGGTGTAGGTAAAAAACTCTTGCAAGAGCTTTTCCAGATCTTGAAAAGATGTGCATAGGCTCATCTCTTGTCGTAAACGTTTTACGCCGGGGAAGTGGTGCACATAGCGAGGCACAAAGGTGCGCATTTTCAACAAAGCTATCCTTTCTGAGCTGTATTGTTGGGCTAATTCCATATGTTTTTGGATAAGAGCCATCAGTTGCGATGCGTTGGCGTGCTCATAGGCATCGTTTTGCCAAAGTTTGGTATGTTCGGCAAAAACGGCGGGATTTTGCATGGCGCCGCGGGCATACATCACCGTATTAACACCTGTTTCTTGAATGCAACGCACACCGTCTTGAGCTGTAAACATATCACCGCTGGCAATAAGCGGAATGCGCAAGATACTCTTTAATGTGGCAAGATGCTCCCAAGCTGCATCTCCACGAAAGCCTTGTTTTGCTGTGCGCGGGTGCAGGGTAATCCAATGGGCCCCAAGGGTTTCAAGGCCTTGCGCTAGCTCCTGCCAAACATGACTATCGTCTGTCCAGCCCAAACGTATTTTAAAGCCCATACGATGCTGTGGTCCTGCGGCGGCAACATGATCTATCATGGCCTTTGCCACGCCAAGGGTATGCTCGATGTCTTTAAGCATGGCCGAACCGCAACCGGTTTTATTAACCTTGGGTACAGAGCAGCCCATATTTAAGTCAAAATAACTAAAGCCTTGGGCGAGTAATATATCTAAAGCTTGTGTTAAGAAAGGGGCTTCATTGCCAAAAAGTTGTACTACCAAGGGGTGCTCTTTGCTGTCCATGGCTGTGGTGGTCAGCAAGTCATGGGTGCCATTGCTATTATATACCAGTCCCTTGGCACTGACCATTTCTGTACAGGCCACGTGGGCTCCGCCATGGCGACAGAGTAAGCGAAAAGGCAAATCAGAATAGCCTGCCAACGGCGCCAACCACGGTTGGTCAGGACAAAATGTTAATGGCGGATGTGCTGCTGTTGTCACGAGCGACCCTTATCTTCAGAGAGCTTTGCGTAATGCGTTACGTAAGAATTTGTGGAGCATTGTTGACCGTTCGAGACCTCTGCACAATGTATTGCGTGGGGTTTCCGTTCACGAGACAGTCGTGTTGGAAAAATACGGGCTGTTTCCCATATTGTAAAGTGCTAAATGACCGTTCTTGATATTTTTTTGTATTGAAAGGCCAAGACTTTGTAAAAAGATGGGAAGCGGGCGGCCCAAAAGCAGAGGCAACAATGGTGCGGCTATGCCGCCTTTTTCAGTGCATAATTGTCGAAAAGCTGTATCATAGTGTATACATTCGAGTATTTCATCCGCGGCAGGGCCGGTCAAGGCTGTTGCGCTTTGGGGTGAAGAAGCAGCGCTTGCTGTATTGTGCAATGTACGTGCTAGTTCCACCAAAGAGACAAGGGAGCATTGTTCTTCATGCGCTTGTGCAAGGGCTAGCAGGTCATCCCCTTGCGCTTTGACATGAAAACCTTGGGCATGGAATATTTCCGGCTTTAAAATGTCTGCGCGTGTGAGACGTTCTTGCGTATACAGCACTGTAACGGCCCTTGTATCTTCACAAAACAAGGCGTGACATTGGGCCGGACGTAAGGGATGCAAACCGCACCCCTCGAAAGTTTTACTTTCTGGGGCATTGTCGTGCTGCATGCTCGTGAATTTTTTGTGCAAGATGCAATGCCACGGATACGCTTTTTCGCCGGTACCGGTTATCTTTATGGCTTCTTCTTGTAAAGGGAGTAGACAATTTTGTACAGGGTCGTGCACCAGCTCGCCTTTGCGTAAGGTGAGTATGCGTGTAAGGCCAATAGATGGGATAAGCGTAAGGTCTGCCTTGTGTAGGAGCGGCCCTCCCTTGCGACAGCAAGTACCGCATTGATGACATGTGTTTTGCATGCTTTGTTCTAGAAAATTTTAGCTTTTTGAGCAAGAGAAAGAAAAGGGGGGAGAAATATTGAAACAATCTTTTCGTTAAACATGATAAAAAGCACTTTGTAGAGAGGTTTTTCAAGCAGATTGTTTTTAATAGCTTGATAAAAGACGCGTTGACGGAGGAGGCTAAAAACGATAGTGACAAAATTGTCTTTGTACTCTATACCTTGTGCAGAAAGTGCTTTACTAAAGATTGTCATATAAAGTTATTGACAGTTAGGCCGAAAAGTAAGGTATGTGCTATGAGGCCCTTTTTGTTTTTGGTGCCCATATGTACTTTAGATATAAGAAAAGTTTTATATATCAGCATGGTACGTATGTTGCTTGCATGTATGATAGCAGAGTTTATTCTATTGATATTATTTAAAACTCCGGTAGGGAGGGTAAAAAATAATGGCGCAAACAAATATTCTTCTGGAAGCAGGGACCAATGAATTGGAAATCATGGAATTTTATGTCGAGGAAGACGGCTACTGCGGGCACTATGGCATCAACGTGGCCAAAGTGGTGGAGATTATTCGTCCTCAAAAAGTGACTTCCATGCCCGAAATGCGCCATCCTGCCATACTTGGCGCCTTTGCTCATCGCAATGGTGAAATTGTGCCTCTTATTGACGTGGCTACCTATTTGAATTTTGAGCCCACCGATGTAAATAATGCTAAAATCATCATTACGCGCTTCAATAACATGACCACAGCCTTTATGGTTTCTGGTGTTAATCGAATCTATCGTTTGAGCTGGAACAATGTGGAAGCCCCCGGTACCTTGCTGCAAAAAATCAGCCGTAGTGCTGTGACCGGTGTGGTGCGTATGGATGATCGTATTATTCTCTTGCTGGATTTAGAGGCCATTGTGGCCGAAATGCGCCCAGAAATGGCCATGCGCATGGACGATGCGGTTTTACCAGAAATTGACCCCAATAAGAAATTTCGTATTTTACATGCAGATGATTCTAGCTCCATTCGTCGTCTTGTATTCGACTTGCTGGCACAAGAAGGGCGCTTTGAGGTGACGCAAGCAGAAAATGGTCAAATAGCTTGGGATATTATGCTTAATTATGCCAAGCAAGCCGAAGAAACGGGACGCCCCATTACAGATTTTGTGGAAGGGGTTATCACCGACATCGAAATGCCCACTGTAGATGGTTTTGCTTTATGCAAAAAAATTAAGGACAATCCTATTCTTCGCGAAGTGCCTGTGGCTATATTTTCTTCTATGGTCAGTGATAGCATTGCTAAAAAGTGTGAATCTGTAGGGGCCGACGCACAATTTTCTAAGCCGGATTTACAAGACTTAAGCAATAGCTTTTTTGAGTTACTTTTAAAAGTTAAAAAATAGTAAGCTTCTGCTCTGCTACAAAAAATATAACGCTGCTCATACTAACTATGAGCAGCGTTTTTTGTGTTGAACAAAAAATTATTATCGCAAGCGTCCTGCGGCTTCAATTAACGAAGTAGTTTGCTTTTTTTAGCCAACTATTGTTACGGTTTGACAGATTCCACCATAGTAGGCTCTCCCTGCGCGTCGAGTAAAATAAAATCTTCGTGGGTGATTTGCAATTCTACGGCATTGTTCAAATTAAAGCGTTCAAGGCCAAAATAGCTATTTTTATCTTTGGCGTAAAATACTAAAATATCCCATGTTTTGATTGTATCTTGCAAATTTAGCGTCATGCTTTGACCTTTGAGCATGGGCTTTTTCAAAAGATTTTGGCCTGTATTTTGTGAATTGCTATCGGCAAAAAAGAGCATAACCAAGGGGCGCGGGCTCAGTGATGTGATTTTCAGCATTTTGGCTGCGGCCGTGCTGTGCAGGGCAAAACAGCAAAAACTTAAAAATAATACACAGACAAGATGTTTTTTCACAATTTTTCTCCTTTTCACTTTGAAAAAATAGCTGCATTGTGCAGGCGGTTATCTATGGCACAAGGCGCCGTAAACGCAAAAGTCGCACGATGCACTTTGCCTTGGCAGAAATTCTGTGGCGCTGTGCATATGTTGTATCACAAAGGTAAGTAGCTGCGTAATGCGGTGTTGAATAAAGTCTTCGCGGCCGGGCATATCTCCAAAAAGGGGCACTTCTTCGCCATGGCTTTGCAAGGCCACCCACGCCGCGTCTCGTACGGGCTCTGTAAAGTTGTGGGTGCATATATGTATATAACTTGGCAGCTGCATGGAGGTAAAAGATTCGGCCACTTGCATCAAAACGTCATGGGTATTGACTGCGGTGGGTGTCCATAGGCCTATGTTTTCCCATAGGGACATATTTATCCAAGCGTCAGGGGCATTGGGATGAATGATGCCTGTTTTATAGTCCAGCACCATGAGCCCCTTATCCATAAAGCTTGTGCTGGAATCTTTCGAATTTTTATTGTGACAACGTTTGTCTACCCTGTCTAACTTGCCTTTTACGCGAAATTTTTCGCCGTTCAGTCCAGCAATGGGGCTTTCTAACTCTTTTTCTAAAAGCTGAATATACACCTCATCGGCACCGATATCTTTTTTTTGTGCCTGTAAAAAGCGCTCAAAGCGTAGGGGAACGGCCATGCGTAAGAGCATAAGGCTTTGCGGTGGCAGTTTTTTGTGTAAGTCGCTATCTTCTAAAAGATATTCAAAGATATGAAGAAGCTTTTCTAAAGTAAGGGCCGATAAAGGCATGGTTTTGCCTTCCCAATCTTTATAGGCGTGATGCAACACATCGTGCAGTAATTTTCCCACGCCGGGGGCATCGTCTCCTTCGTTGACTGTTTCTAAGGCTTGCAATTTATAGACACTTTCTAATATGAAGCGGTAGGGGCATTGCAAATAGGCATCTAATCTTGTAGGAGAAATTCCTTGCTCTAACATTTTGACAATACTTTTTTGTATGGCTGTATTGTTTTCGATGTATTGAGCCTTTTTTTGTACAGGAGACACTTGCCCAGACAGCGTGCGTAAGGGGCCATCATCGTGTTCGATAATGCGTCCTAGGGCTTGTTCTTCTTCCCAGAGGAACGTATCTACAAAACGGCTACGTATTTTTTTATCGTCAAAAAGTCCTGAACTTTGTAGACCTTCTTGCCAATAAAAATGCACTTCCTTGGCTGAGGCCAGTAGCCGATGCAGCGTATGGGCCATGACGCGCTCTCGTTCGTGCAAGCCGGGTAAGCCTAAAGCTTGACGTAAGGCTTCGGGGAGGAGGGGGTCTTGATTGCTAAAACCCGGCAAAGCATCGTCAGTGGCATCTACAATGAGTATTTTATCAAAGTGCAATAAACGTGTTTCTAGCATGCCAAGCACTTGCAAACCTTGCAGGGGGTCGGCCTCAAAGGGCACGCGCTCAGCGGCAATATATTGGCGACACAGGGTAAATAAAGCCGCTTGTGGTAAAATTTCGTGTGCTAAGGCAGAATTTTTTAGAGCTGGTATGACATGCTGCATGAGACGGAATAAACTTTCTGCATCTAGTGGATAGCTTTCCCAAAATTCTTTGCCGCACAACAAGAGCGTTTGGCATAAAGAAACAAGCGCTTCGGCAAGTTCGTAGGCGGTGCGCACGGTGGCAAAATTTTCTATAAGGCAGGCGCTTATTTTTTTGAGGGTGTATATTTCCTCATCTGTGGCAAGGGCTTTTCCTGTACTTTCTTGCTCCACTTGCAAGGCTTGGTATATATCCTCTAAGAGAACAAAACGATGCCCTTGCCGGAGCAATTTTTCTAAAAGCTGTAGGGTAGGGCGTATTGTCGTATTTGAGAGCGCAGTAGTAAATGCGGGGGGCGGTGTGCCCAAAGATGTACTGCCCAAAGGTGTACTATCTAAAGACGCATTGGCAGAAATATCAGAAGATGTATCAGAAAAAGATGTATCGTCCGCGACGGATTTTTGTAGCGGAAGCATTTGCACAAAGGGGTGGTGAATACAATGTAAGAGTTGGCGCCAATAATAGCTGCGCAGACTTGCGTTGTTTTGCGGCTGATGTGTTGCGGTATTTTGTGGCGCAGTCTGTTCTGTATGGAGTGAAGCGGCTTGTTCTGCAATAGGGTCTGCAAGGGTGCGGCTGCTTTCTTGTAAGCGTAATAAAGATTCAATTAAGCTAAATACAGGAGAGTTTTCCAGCGGGTAGCCCATGGACACGTTGAAATTTTGCTTTGGCAAATGGTGTAAGGTGGGCATAAGCAAGGACGGTGATGTGAGCACCACTGCCGTACTAAGATGCCTGTTGGGGCTTGTGCGCGCGTGTGTATCGAGATGCTCTTGAGAGCTTGCATGTGTGTCAGAGGTTTGTAAATTTTGCACTGTGGACACGGCTTGCTCCGCTGGCATAGCCGGTGTTGCTTGTGCGCGTGGCGCAGGCGTTTTTTGCAACTCTTGTTGCAGGGCTAGCAGTTGTGAATGTACATCATACCCGGCCACAAAGTGCATAAGGGGTTTTTGTTCGCTGGCAGGTACAATTAAAACAGCTTCGGCTTTCCAGCGCTTAAGCCATGCGCTGTGCTCTTGGCAAGCCCAATGCACTGCGTCGTGTGCAGCGTTTCCTTGCGAAGCGAGCAGGGGGTCGCTGTGCAAGCAAATATGCGCTCCTTGTTGCCAAAAGGCATGTAGCAAGACATCTTCTGCAGTAGTTAACGTAGAAAAACCCAAAAAGAAGACGTGCTTGTTTTGTGCCGTATCAGGGCGAAGCAGGGGAGGTATGGCTTCATGCAGGTGAGGGGCTTTTTGTATGGCTTGGGCTGTACGCAAAGCTTGTAAGCCTGCCGTGGTCCAATGTTCTTGTTGTAATAAAAGTAAGTATTTTTCATGAAGCTGTGCCAAAACTTCCAAAAGCGCCGCCGCCATGGTGGAAACCTCTCCTTGCATGGAGTGAATATTTTGCACCGGCAACATTTGATGCATATATTCTTCAAAGAGGCTATGCAGGCGCAGACCCCAAGGCAAAAAGGTGGCTAAATCCATTTGGCTAAAGATGGCGGCATAATCTTGCGTGTAGGCACTTGGTGAGGTGGCTTCTTCCGCACAAGAAAGAGCTGCTTTGTACAACAAATACACACAATCAAGATTTTGCGCAGTGCGTGGAATAAGAGGTGCAGACCTTTGTTGCCCTTGTGCTTGTTGTTTTTCTTGCGCTTCGTGTTTGTAGGTGAGTTGGTGCACAAAAAGGCTTGTACGCACTTCTTCTAAGGTGAGCATGCGTGGCAAGAGCGTGGGGCCCAGGGTGGCGGCTTGTGTTTGAAAAATATCTAATAAATAACGCCGCGGCCTATTGTGGGGCATAATGATGGTGGCTTGTCCAAGGTCTGGCCCGCATTGTTCCACAATATATGGGTAGGCGTGTTCTAAGAAAGGTTTATCCCACGGAAAAATAGCCAAAGGTTGCTGCAGGGTGGGGGCTGGCATATCTAAGAGAGAAAACAACGATGCCGATGTGCCCGATGTGGCGGTAGGGTGTTTAATAGCCATGAGGGTATACTCCTTGCCATTGCGGAGCTGGCAGTGCTTCCGATTGCCCATCTTGTGTATACACCATGCGGCATAGGCGTAAATCAAGGTAGATAAGCACACCTTCGCTGAGAGGGTGCTTTTTTTCTTGCGCAGGCAAAGCGTCTAAAAGGTGCATATATGTACGCACTTGTTCTGCATATTTTGGGTTTTCTTGCCCTGTTTTAAATTCTATGACACGCCAACCATGGAGGTTTTGGGTACTTTGCTCTTGAGGCTCGGCTTGCTGGCTATGTTCCTCTTTTTGTAAAGGCTGCGGTGGCAAGAGCATATCTGCGCGATAAACCTTTCCTCGTGCGTCCATAAGGGCTTGTTCTGCAAGGCCCCTTTGTGCCCAAATGAGGGCGTCTGGTAAGTGGGCATACCAATGTAAGGTTTCTATCAGTTCTTGCTGTAGCTGTGGCGTTACTTTAAGGGGTAAAGCAAAGTTTTGTATGGCCCACGTCACAGCATGCTCTATGCCTTGCTGCAGTACTTCTTCGGATATATTGGAATGCAAAATATTCATGTTTTGAAATATTTCTAGGCAGTTGTGTATAAGTACGCCGCGATGCTTGGGATTGGGGGCCGTGTCCAAAAAAAGCTCTTGTAAAGGATTACGAAACACCTTAAGGCCCGGCATCCATTGCATCAATGGCTTGGCAGTGACAGCAAGAGTTTCGGCAGTATCAGATCTAACCGTATCGGATGTGGCCGAGGCAGATGCAAGCGATATGTCGGCAGGTACGGGGGGAGCAGAAAGAGGTGTAACAGGGGGCGCCGACGCCTCAGCAGGAGCCACGTCTTTGATGATGGGATAACCCGTCGTGTACGGAAGTGTGATATTCACTTCTTCGAAGAGCGTGTCTATGGCTGTAGAAAAGGTGTTGCCCTTAATACTGTCGCAATGTGTGTGGAAAAAATACAATTCTTCCTCAGCCCTAGTGGTGGCCACATAAAATACATTTAAGGCTTCCAGTACTTGCTCTGCTTGCGCCGTATAGTAGGCTTCGGGTGTGGCGGTGGAGCGCGGAATCAGCATGCGCAAACCTTGCGTTTCGTGTATAAGATAGGCTTTGTTGACGGTACTTTTTGCATTGAGCTGTGGAATAATAACCACAGGAAATTGCAAACCTTTTGATTTGTGCACGGTCATGATATGCACGGCATTGACGTCTGTGGGGGGGGGGGCTTTTTCTTTGGTTCCCTCTTCTTCCCAATAGTCTAAGAAGGCGCCCAAGGTGCCGTGACCTTGTTGTGTGGCTCCATGCACTATTTCCAAGAACCGGCGCAGAAAGGTTTGATCTTCAGGAAAGCGCTGTGCCACTTGCCACAAAGAATACCATTCTTGCAAGGAGTCATAGGTACTGAGCACCTGTCCTTTGCCGTAGAACGGAGCAAAGAAGTGTTCCCAAAAAAGAGGCCAAGCTTCTTTGAATGTGCTGTAGAGAGGTCGAGTGCCGCGTAGGTGCCGTTCTTTGGCAATGAAGTTGTGTAAGTCTTGTATGCTGGGGCGTGGCATGTGGAGCAAGGCAATGCCATGGCTCTGTTCATCGGCCAAGGCACAGCGCACTATACTGCCGGTAAGTACCGTCCAAAAATGGACATCATCTTGAGGATTATTCAAAAAATGCAAAAATGCCGCGCTTTCTTCCACAAGAGGGTGTGTGTGTAACAACAAAGAGTGTTCGGTAATGGCCGGAATGCGCCATTCCAAAAGCCATTGCGCCATGAGGGTAGCATGCTTATTTTTGCGCACCAAAATGGCAACATCTCCCCAAGGGCGACGCTGCCCCACGTCTTCGAGGAGTACTTTTTTTAACTGGGCATACAGGGCTTCTTCTAGCTCTGCCACGTTGGCCCCTTGTACATGCTCAAAATGTACATGGCCCCCTTGGGCATGTTCTTTTACCTGTTGCGTGGCTCCGGTAAAGGTGTTTACCAGCCTTTGTGCGCTGCTTCCTAAAATATGCGGCGGACAAGCGGTGCTGATAAAATTTTGTAAAATACGCTCTGCGATGGCGATGTCGCTTAAGGCAGAAAAAAGTGTGTTATTGATTGTGACAATCATTTCGCGACTGCGCCAGTTGGTGGGCAAGTTGCCTTGGGTGGGTTTGCACATGCATGTCAACTCGTCCTCATGCAATACTTCGTCAAAAAGAGCCGCATCGCCCCCGCGCCAGCCATAAATGGCTTGCTTTGTATCACCCACCCACGTAAAAGAACCGCCCTGAGATAAGGCTTGTGCCATGAGCGGGCGTAAAGCGTCCCACTGCTCTCGACTCGTATCTTGAAATTCATCGAGCAACACATGATGTAAAGCATTGCCTAAACGACACAAGGCGGTGGATACACCGTATTCAAATTCTAAAATATCCTTGGCAAGACTAGGAATTTTTGCATGAGGCAACTTTTGTTCTTGATTTTGTAGAGAGGTGATTTGCTGTGCAATTTCTTGGGCCAGCTCCACAAAGGGATACAGGCGCAAAGCGCTTTTTAACAGCGTTCCGTATTCTACCATGGCGGCGCAGCTGTCTGTAAGGTCGGCATAGGTTTTTTGCGCTAAAGCCGAAGCCATGCCCACGCTGGCTTTATTTAAACAGGCATCAAGATTTGCCTTTTTGGCAAAGGCCGTATCGCACGCTTTCCCATCGCCATTTGCGCACTTTGCAAAAAACTTTAAGGCATTGGCATTTACTTTCAAGGCCTCTTGGTCAACAAGTTCCAGCATTTGTTGACCGTGGCTTTGGAAAGCAGCAAAGGTGGCGGTGTATAACTGCTCTATGTCTTCTTTGGAGCTTAAGGTGGGGAGTTCTTGAGTAATCAAAAAATCCACCAAGGGAGATAAGGCTTTAATCATCTTTTTTCCCATGACAAAGCCTGGGGCATTGTCGTGGAAAAGTAAAGAGTGGCAGATGTTTTCGAGTAATAAAAGCGTGTGCGCATCACCGTATTCGGCTTGTTGGAGCAATGCATCGAAAATAGGATTCATAAGCTCGTCGCTATCAAAAGAGCTTTCAAAATCTGGAGCTAAGCCCAAATCTAGGGCCGAGGTGCGCACAATAAGATGTAAGAGGCTATCAATAGTTCGAATGTTTAAGGCGCTGTATTGGCGCAAGATAATGTCAATCCACGCTTTGGCTTTGGCCGCATCCATGATGGTATTGTCCGAAGATGTGGGCGACTTTTGTAGCGCAAGCTGTTTAAGGCTTTTGAGTACGCGCTCTTTCATTTCTTTGGCGGCCAAATTGGTAAAGGTAATGGCCATAATATCGCCCCAAGAACTTTCTTGGGCTAAACCTTCGGCGTGGCTTTTATCTACCGCCTGTAAACTGTGTGGCCTTTGTGAATTCTCTGAAGGGAGCAGGGCACCGCCAGCATCTTGTGAAGATGCTGGCGCAAAAGTACCAAGGGGAGAGACAAAAGGACATTGCGGCGTATGTGCCTTAAGAGGGCTTTTGTTTAGCAAAGATAAAAAGCGCTCGGTAATGTGATAGGTCTTCCCCGACCCTGCGGAAGCTTTGACTTGCCGCATGTGTGGTGCAAATGGTGCCATGCTTTCCTTTCCTATTCGGGCAACATGCCTTTAAGTCTGCCTTGGCCTGTGGATTCTAACACCGCGCGCCATAAATCTGAATTGATATTCAATTTGCGACGTTCTTGAATGACCAAGTCTAAAGGTAGGTGTACAAATTGTTCTTGTAATTTAGCCACCACCATATGTGTGCGTCCGGCCATGGCAGCGTGCACGGCGTGTTGCCCCAAGAAGCCGCAATAGACTCTATCATTGGCATTGGCCGGTACAGAGCGAATCATGTAGCTGGGGTCCACTGTTTTGAGCACATAGGACAAGTTTTTTTCAGCAAAGTAGCTTTTAATTTCTCTTTTCAAAAGGCTCATGATGTCGCCAAGTTCGGCATTGCCAGAAGCGTCCGTTATGTCGGAGCTTTGGAGTAAATGTTGTCCGGCCCCTTCGGCCACCACTACCACGGCATGGCGGCGCGAACGCAAGCGTTCTTCTAAGGCAGGTAATATTCCGCCTTCCCCACGTAAGGTAAAGGGCGCTTCAGGCACCAAAACAAAGTTGACATCTTTTAAAGCCAATGTTGCTTGAGCGGCAATAAAACCAGACTCTCGCCCCATAAGCTTCACAAGCCCCACGCCATTGTGCGAACAAATGGCTTCTGTATGCGCCGATTGAATGGCTAAGGTGGCCTGATCTACGGCCGTATCAAAACCAAAAGATTTGGGCACAAAGTGAATGTCGTTATCAATAGTCTTGGGAATGCCGATAACAGAAATACGCAAGTTTCTGTTTTGTACTTCACGACTTATGGCGCTGGTGGCCTTCATGGTGCCATCGCCCCCAATGACAAAAAGAACGCTAATATTCATGCGCTCTAAGGTATCTACAATAAGTTCTGGTGACTGTGGCCCGCGGGACGAACCCAAAAAAGTACCGCCAAACATATGGATATCAGCCACTTTTCTTGGGGTAAGCTCGGCAACGGCATGGCCACAATGGGGGATAAAACCTTCAAGGCCATAGCGAAAACCAAGTACGCTGGGCACATTGTAGGCATGGTGCGCTTGCATGACCAAGGCTCGAATAACATCATTAATACCAGGGCATAAGCCCCCGCAAGTGACTATGGCGCATTTGGCCCGTGAAGGGTCAAAATACAAATTTTTACGCGGGCCTGCGGCTTCAAACTCCATGAGTTTGGGTTCGTGCAAGCTGCTGCACAACTCGTCATCCACATAGATTTTGAGCTTTTGATCATCGGCCCACATGCCGTAAGGCAATTTTGACTCGATTTTGCAATTTCCAAGGCGTGTAATATCTGTAGAAAAATTCGAATCCATATGCATAAAAAACTCCTTAGTCTACTGTGGTTTCATCTACAGTGAAGACCTTTTCGATGACATTGATTGCGTTTAATGTTTGGCAAACCTTTACGCAATGCATGGTACAAAGGTTTCACAAAAGGCTTTCATAGGCCATATTCTCTACGCATGGGGCAATTGTAACAGTTCTGCTTTTTCTGCCATGGCGGCAATGGATAACTTTAAAAATGTATCTAAGTCTAAACCAATTTTTTCGCACTCCTTAATATTTTCGCGGCTTACACTGGCAGCAAAAGCTTTATCTTTCATTTTCTTTTTCAAGCTTTTAGCTTCCATACCGGTAATGCCGGTGGGGCGCACAAGGGCCGCCGTAACCACAAGGCCTGTGACGCTCTCGCCGCACCGCAATGCAAAATCTAAGGAACTTTGGGGCGTATGCCCATTCATTTCGCCATTAT
>CAYJHX010000017.1:0-15856 GCA_964369395.1 uncultured Desulfovibrionaceae bacterium | reverse complement strand
ATTCCACATCAAAAACACCTTCCGGCGCATCAAGCAAGGCTTGAACCACTTTGTCTGGTTGTGACGCATTACCACCTTGCTCTGTTTCGGCAGCCTGTACTCCCGAAACCCATAAAAATGCGCTTAGCAATGTACAAAAAAGAATTTTAGCCATGATTGTAGCCTCCAAATTAGTTTAGTTATAAATAAAATCAGTACGTAAGAGTAGCACGCTAAATTCGGTTTTTTTCATAAAACACATACCCCCCAATGTCAAACACGCCGAACAAAAAAACATCAGAAATTCGAGTAAAAGCAATGCAAGCCCCCTTAAAAACCTACTGCAATGTATTTTTTATCATTTTCCCACAGACTGTTAACGCATAACAAGTGCATAGGTACGTGTACCATCGGCATGATAGAAAATAATGCGAAACTTTGTCTGCACATCCGTAAGGGCACCCGAATCTTGCACACACAGTTGCAAGGTTGTGGGTTTTGATACATCCAAGGAAAAAGCAGCATCTTGGGCATTGACGGCAGTTTCTCCTTGCCATATTCCCAACACGCCTTGCGCGGCTATTTTCACCTCTTTTGTTTTCCAAGAAGCCATTTTACCCCCCATACTTTCAAGACGCACCGCCACCAGTGGGCTGGTATGCAAAGCAATGGCACGCAAACACGTATCTTGTTGTTGATCGGGTGTAAAAGACGTAAGACTCAGCGCATCTTGTGTTGTGGAGCTTAAAACGGCTTTTCCGGGTTGTTTTGGTGCCGGTGCCATGGGGATAGCAAAACTTGTAATGGTGCTACCATCTACCACTTTACTCGTTGGTTTTTGGGCTTCTTGTGTTTTTGCAGCCCCTTCTTTCACAAATAGCGGTTGAGGAGGGGTTTTCGTCGCTTCTTGTGGTACAGTAGGTGGCTTTGTAGCCTGCTGCTTTCCCTCTCCTTCTTGCACAAAAAGAGGCTGCGCTGCTTTTTGTGTGCTTTCGGGCACAGGGGCCTCTTCTACCTTTTTTCCTCCAAGAGTAAAAGGAGTGACAGTAGAAGATGCCTCTGCATAAACCATAAGAAAGGGAGAGCTACACATCCCCAAAACAAAACTTAAACAAAATATACGCGCAAAAGAGAAGAAAATCATAGTAACATACCTTTAATATAAAATATAACACAAAAACTACACTGACAAAGCAGACGCCCGTCAACACCTGCTAGACAAGCTATAAACGTAACCTACACAAAGAGCAACGGTGTTTCTTGTCTTGTGCGGATGTACCATGCATTATGCAAAGGGCGCACCTCGTAAAAACCAAAGCATTCTAACCATAGAAAATACTACTAAAAAAATGACATGGACATCGCGTATCTTTTTACACCACAAAAAACCTGTATTTTCTCCTTTCTATTTCTTCGGTTTTACAGTACTGTGAAGCGATTTAAATGCACTACCAGTTTGTTGAAAAAGACAATTTTAAAAAGAGTTGCTGATGCAGTGTCACTTTTATTGCCTTCCTACAGTTTGTTCAAAGCACTTTCAAACACGAGAAAGGCCAAATACATTGTACTTTTTCAATAGTCTGCTACGCATATTTTTAAGAAAAAGGAGCTATTATGCCACTTATCGGACCTCATGACATGTTTGCTCGTGCTTACGCCGAAGGCTTTGCCATCGGTGGTTTTAACGTTAACAATATGGAAATTATTCAGGGCATTATGCAAGCTGCAGCCCAAGAGCAGTCTCCTGTTATCTTACAAGTATCTGCTGGCGCCCGCAAATATGCTGGGCAAATCTACATCATGAAATTGGTAGAAGCTGCCCTGCTCGAAGCCGACGTGCCTGTGGTTGTGCATTTGGACCATGGCCCGAGCTTTGAAATGTGTAAAGATTGTATTGATGGTGGCTTCACCTCTGTAATGATTGACGGCTCGCACTTGTCTTTTGAAGAAAATATCGCCATCACCAAAAAAGTCGTAGACTATGCCCATGATAAAGGGGTGTGGGTGGAAGCAGAGCTTGGCAAATTAGCCGGCATTGAAGAGCACGTTTCTTCCGATGAACATGTATACACCGAACCCGACGAAGCCGTAGAATTTGTAGAGCGTACAGGTTGTGACTCTTTGGCCATTGCCATTGGTACTAGCCATGGTGCGTATAAGTTTAAAGGCGAAGCCAAATTAGATTTTGACCGCTTATACAAAATCTCTTCTTTATTGCCCAAATATCCCCTCGTATTGCACGGCGCATCTTCTGTGCCTGAAGAGTTTGTGAGCATGTGCAATAGCTATGGAGGCGCTGTAGGTGGTGCCAAGGGTGTGCCCGAAGAAATGCTACGTAAAGCCGCTGCTTCCGGCGTATGCAAAATCAACGTAGACACCGATATCCGTTTGGCCATGACTGCCAATATTCGTAAATTCTTCCACGACAGCCCCGAACAATTTGACCCACGTAGCTATTTAACTCCTGCACGCACCGCCGTGAAGGATATGGTAGCACACAAAATCAAAAACGTTATGGGCTCTTCTGGTAAAATCTAGATAGTTAAAGAAAACAAAAAAAACAGAACCGTATGCGGCGCCTCGTGGCGTCGCATACATTCCTTATAAATGAAAAGCCTTTAAGACCATCTAAGACTTTTGGGGCAATGAAAAAGATTTTAGGAGAACACATGTCACTGACCATCGGTATCAACGGTTTTGGCCGTATCGGGCGCTATTTGGTGCGCTTGCTTAGTAAAGATCCAAGCATTCGTATTGGCGTTATCAACGCTCGTGCCAGCAATGCAGACTTAGCCTACCTCTTTAAATACGATTCCACCCAAGGCACCTTTGACGGCGAAGTAAGTCATGACGATAAAGGTATTATCGTTAACGGACAACATATTCCCGTAACCCGCTGTGCCATTGGTGCTTGGGATTGGGGTACCTATGGCGTTGACCTTGTGGCAGAAACATCTGGCGCGGTACGCACCCATGCCGGCCTAACAGAGCACCTTACTTGTGGTGCCAAAAAAGTCATCCTCTCTGCCCCTTCTAAAGATCCCGACGTGACCGTGGTTATGGGCGTTAACGAAGCCATGTACAAACCCGAGCATAAAGTTATTTCTGCAGCATCGTGTACTACCAACTGTCTTGCCCCTGCTACTAAGGTTTTGCATGAAAATTTTGAAATTATACACGGCCTTGTTAATACCATTCACTCCTATACCATGAGCCAACGTCTTGTGGACGGCACACATAAAGATATTCGCCGCGGCCGCGCCGCCGCCGTATCTATGGTGCCTACCAGCACCGGCGCTGCCAAAGCCTTGGCCCTTGTTCTACCAGAACTTGCCGGAAAGTTAGGTGGCATGGCCGTGCGTGTGCCTACGCCTAACGTCTCTTTAGTTGACGTGACCTGTGAAGTGAAAAAAGCCTGCACTGTAGAGGAAGTCAACGCTGCATTTAAACAAGCCAGCGAAGGCGCCATGAAAAATCATTTAGGCTATAGCGAAGAACCCCTCGTTTCTGTAGACTATGCGGGTAGCATCTATGGTGGCGTAGTGGACTCTTTATGCACCATGGTCAGCGAAAAGCATCTTATCAAGGCTATTGTTTGGTATGACAATGAAGCAGGCTTTACAAACCAGCTTGTGCGTTTAATCAAATTTGTGGGTAAAGATATTGCGTAAACCAAACGTGACTTTACATACTACATTATAAAGAACATCACCGTAGAGTAATCTGCTTTTCACGTGTGCCCCTAAAAGGAGACCTCTGCGTAATTCCTAGAATTGACAAAATACATGGATTGCTTCGCTCCGCTCGCAATGACTTTCGTTGTAATACCAGATCATTGCGAGGCGCATAGCGACGAAGCAATCCATGCCTTTGTAATTATGCAGAGGTCTCAAAAGCAGATTTTTACACCAATACTTCTGTGAGCAACTCAAGAAAATTTCTGAGTTGCTCATTTTTTTTTGACAAAAAAAAAGAAAGTTGTTAGGACATCATAAATGAAAATGCTTTTTAAAATCAAAAAATAGCATATTCAAAACAACTTGATTTTGATAAAATAAAATAATTAAAGGCATTTATACGTACACACTACACCAAACCCCCTCTGCACACGTCAATTAAAAAGGAATTTCAAAATTCATACTATAAAAATGGCCACATACTTTGAAGCTTACTTTCAACATCTTATTTTCTTTTAAAAAAAGCTATTGCACATTCTTTTTTTAAGCTTATATTGGCTCTGTAACCATCAACACGCGATATTTTCGCTATAACAAAAAGGAGTTCCCTATGAACGGTTTATTAAAATTTGGTTTAGTTTTTCTTGGCGGCGTCGTCTTAGGTGCCATTGGCAAAGAAGCCTTAACAGGTAACGGTGGCTTACGCCCCGCAGCCACAAACTTACTTAGCCGCGGCATGGATGCAAAAAATTGTGTCATGGGTAAAGTAGAAACCTTAAAAGAAACAGTAGAAGACTTAGTTGCAGAAGCTCAAGACGCTTCTGAAAAGCGTAAAGAAACCCAAGCTAAGCCCGCCAAAGCTTAATCTTTAACAATAGCAAAGCCCGCCAAAAGCTTTTGGCGGGCTTTATAGCCACAAAACATCTTACCCCTAAAAAGGCAATACCATGCATTGTGTTATTATTCATGAAATCCAAGGGAGTGTTGGTCGATTACGCGCTCGCTCCCTCACCCCCCTCACCTTACGCAAAGCAAAAAAATTAGAAGAAAGCCTTGCTCAGCTCATGGACATAGCAGAGTGCAGCATTAACGTACGCACAGGCTCAATACTCTTTTGGTATAGCAGTCAAGACGCACGCGAAAAGGCTTTGACTTTGCTTGGTGTAGAAAACATGGCCCCCCCAGCAAACCTAAAAGGAACAGCCCTTAGCCTCATGCAGCATGCCGTGGCCTTGCCCAGTAAAATGCAAAAATTTCCCTTGGTGGCTCCCATCATACGCTATGTCGCTTTTCGCTTTCTCTTGCCACCATGGTTACGCATGCTCTTAACCATAAAAAATTCCATCCCCTATATTGTGCAAGGTCTGCGTTCGCTCTTAAGCGGTAACATAAACGTAGAACTCTTAGATGCCACAGCCATTAGCATTTCCTTGTACCGTCGTGACTTCCCCACAGCCAGCATGCTTACCTTCTTGCTTGGCCTTGGCGAAGCCCTTGAAGAATGGACAAAGCACAACTCTCGCGCCAGCCTTGCCCAAAGCTTGGCTCTAGACGTGGATACCGTTTGGGTGCGTCACCAAGACACCGAAGTGCGCATTCCCTTTAAAGATTTAACCCTAGATCATGAAGTTATTGTGCGTACAGGCTCTGTCATCATGGTAGACGGTACCGTCGTATCCGGTGAAGCCGTGGTTAACCAATCTTCCATGACCGGCGAACCCGCCGGCGTGGTGCGCGTGGCCGGAAACTCTGTTTTTGCGGGCACCGTGGTGGAAGAAGGCGACATTGTGGTGCGCCCCACCAGCCTTGCTTCTGACACACGCTTACAAAAAATCATCAACTTCATTGAAGACTCGCAAAGCCTCAAAGCCAACATCGAAGGTAAAGCTCTGCGCATGGCCGATGCCGCCGTGCCCTTTACCTTCCTGCTTTCCGGCCTTGTATATTTGATTACGCGCAACCCCATCAAAGCCTCGTCAGTACTTTTGGTAGACTACTCTTGCGCCCTGCGCCTTGCCACGCCGCTGGCCATTTTGGCCGCCATGCGCGAAGGGGCCAGTCGCGGTGTACTCATCAAAGGTGGCGTTTTCCTTGAAGCCTTGGCCGAAGCCGACACAGTGGTTTTTGACAAAACAGGTACCCTCACCGAAGCCAAGCCCGAAGTGGCCGAAGTCATAGCTTGTGGCAAAAATACCCCCCAAGAAGTCTTACGCCTTGCCGCTTGTATGGAAGAGCATTTCCCACACCCCGTGGCTCGTGCCGTGGTGCGCGAAGCTGAACTGCAAAATTTAGCCCATAAAGAAGAACACGGTACTGTAGAATATGTAGTGGCCCATGGCATTGCTTGCCAACTCTTCGATGAACGCGTCTTGCTAGGTAGCCGACACTACATTTGTGATGACGAAAAAATTGATGTAAGCCCTGTAGAAAAAGATGTGAACAGGCTTATTCAAGAAGGCTATTCTCTGCTCTACCTTGCCAAAGGCGGCGCCATTGCCGGAGTTATTGCCATTCGCGATACCGTTCGTCCCGAAGCTTTAGATGTTATTGCCAAGCTTAAAGAAAGCGGCATCAAGCGCGTGGTCATGCTTACCGGCGATGACGAGCGCGCTGCCAAAAATATGGCTGACCATCTTGGCATTACCGAATATCATGCCGGCATTTTGCCCGTAGATAAAGCCAGCATTGTGCAATCACTCAAAGATCAAGGCGCCAAAGTTATTATGGTAGGCGACGGCATCAACGATGCTCCGGCACTGTCCACCGCAGATGTGGGCGTAAGCCTGCGCGATGGTACCGACCTTGCTAAAGAAGTGGCCGATGTGGTGCTCTTAGAAAGCGATTTACACACCCTAGTCATCGCTCGCAAATTAGGCCAAGGAGCCGTGCAACGTATTAAAGGCAACTTCACTACCAATATCAGCCTAAACTCTTTGTTCTTGGGTCTGAGCCTCTTTAACATCATCACCCCCACCATGTCTGCCATTTTACACAATGTCAGCACAGTAGGAGTTACCGTCAATGCCACGCGTCCGCATTTGCCTGCGGTACCGGCGAAAGATTGTTAGCGAGTAAAAGAATTGTTTTTTGGGGGAGAGATTTTTTTGTAAAAAAACCTCTCCCCCAAGCCCCCTCTCCCAAAAACTTTTTACTGCGGCAAAAATTTTTTCTCCGATGACTTTCCGTTGCCGCATGTTTTTTCGCACGAGCAACGAATTTCCCTTGCCGCATGCTTTTTCGACAAACACAAAAAACTTAGAATATATACTCTTTCAAATTTTTTAAAGGAGCACAAAACATGGAACAATATATCGTATCTTTCACCGATGGCAGAGTTCGTTTACGCCACCCCATACTACATGATGCCGAGTTAGGTGCCGAAATTGCTCAATTTATCCAGGCTATCCCCGGCATGGAAAAAGTAGAACACAAAGCGCTTACAGGCTCCTTACTCATTATATACGATCCCGAACAGCTCACCCTAGAAGAATTGACCGGCCTATTGGCACAAGGCGAAGAATGGCTCAACGAACACGCTCCGCAACATGCTGAAGCCATTGCCGCAGAACAAGTACAAAAAGGTTCGTGCATACACTTTACGTTGCCCAGCCTAAGCACTGCCAACAAAAGAAAAGTTCTTAAGCGTAGCATGGCGCTTTCCATGTTGCTCACGGTGGGCAGTTTGGTCATCGGCGGTTCACGGCTACATGTGGCTGCCGGCTCTGCGCTGGCCCTGTTTGCGCTAGAGCATGTATGGCAACGCCGTCGCGCCCTATAGCAGCCTGTTGAAAAAAATCACTTACTGCATCAACGCTGTTTTTCTCTTGAGAAATGAACCAAAAGAGTTCTATCCCCCAAGAGAAAAACAGCGTTTTTTTGTAATACAACACTCCTGCACAATTCTTAAAACTGCTGAAATACATGGATTGCTTCGTCGCTACGCTTCTCGCAATTGACTTAGTATTACAACGAAAGTCATTGCGAGAAAGTCCGAGGAACGAGGACTGACGAAGCAATCTATGCCTTTCAACAATTTTTGAGATTGTGCAAAGATTTTTTCCAAAAATACTTTCTTTTTTAGCTCGCAAGAAATATAAAAACATGCGGCAACCTCTCTTTTTTTACTCACAAGACATTGTCGCCAAAAAAAGTTTTTGGCGAGGGGGTCTGGGGGAGGGGCTTTTTTCAAAAAGGCCCTCCCCCAGAAAATCACATTCTATGTTCTTTTTCTTGTAAGGCCTCAACACTTTTTTTACCCTTTTTCATACTTGGCAAAATAAGCAAGAGCGTGTATGATTCCCTATTGCACATTATGAGGATTGTATGGAAAGATTGCCTTGGCCTGAATACTTTATGCGTATTACCTACATGGTAGCGGAGCGCAGTACTTGCTCGCGCCGCAAGGTAGGTGCCATAGCTGTAAAGAATAATCATATCTTAGCCACGGGCTACAATGGCGCCCCTGCCGGCCTTGATCATTGCCTTGATATTGGCTGTTTGCGCCAAGAGTTGTCTATTCCTTCCGGAGAGCGCCACGAAATTTGCCGTGCTATTCATGCAGAGCAAAATCTTATCATTCAATCTGCTGTGCACGGTGCCAATCTTCATGGAGCAGATATTTATTGCACCACATTCCCTTGTGGAATTTGTGCGAAAATGCTTATCAATTGTGGTATAAAGCAAATTTTCTTTGTAGATTTTTATCCGGACACGTTATCTACTGATATGCTTACAGCAGCAAACATTCCTTACACACAAATGAAACGCCCCGCTGAAATACTTGCTGCAGGGGAACTTCCCACAGAAGTGCTTACCAAGGGAGCATCTGCATGAAAAATTCTGTCTATACCAGCGCCATGCGCCATGCCATAAGCCTTGCCGAGCAAAGTCGTTTTATGGTTTACCCCAACCCCACAGTGGGGGCGGTGCTTGTGCAAGACGGTCGTATTGTGGCTGAGGGCTGGCACCAAGAATGTGGCGGCCCCCATGCTGAAGTGCTCTGTTTGCAAGATGCCAAAGCAAAAGGCATTGATCCCAAAACGTGTACCTTGGTGGTGACTTTAGAACCGTGCAATCATCACGGCAAAACACCGCCCTGCACCGAGGCCATTGTTGCTGCTGGTATCAAGCATGTGATCATAGGCCTGCGCGACCCTAACCCCGTAGCAAGTGGTGGCCTTGAATATTTGCGTAGCCAAGGGGTAGAAGTAGAAACAGGTGTGGAGGAAGATCTTTGCCGCGATTTGGTCGCAGATTTTTTATGCTGGCAAGATCAGCGCCCCTATGTGCTCTTAAAGCTTGCCTCTACGCTTGATGGGCGCATTGCCACCCGCACAGGGCATTCTCAATGGGTTACCAGCGAAGAATCGCGCCAGCAAGTGCAGTTGCTCCGTAAAAGTTTTGCACGCGTGGGCGGTGCAGTTGTGGTAGGGGGTGGCACCTTTCGCGATGATAACCCGCGCCTTACTGTGCGTTACCCAGAAGGAGAAAGCGGGCCCCAACCTTTGGCTTGCATTGTCACTTCGCGTTTACCCACAGTAAATTTAGAAAACAATATTTTGCAGCAACGCCCGCACGAATCACTTTTCTTTACCTCTCCTGCAGGAGCCGCCTCTCCCACAGCTATGGCACTTATGGATATGGGCGCTAAAGTTTGGTCAGAGCAACCGCAAAGCCCCACTGTGCGTTTGCCGCAATTGGACACCTTGGTTAAGCGCATGTATACAGAATTGCAATGTCCTTATATTTTATGTGAAGGGGGCGGAAAGTTGGCCCTCAGTTTTTTGGAGCATGATCTTGTAGACGAATTTCACCTTCATCTAGCCCCCACTATTTTAGGTGACAATGAGGCCAAGCCCCTTTTTGACGGAAAAAGCCCCCTCAATATGGAAGAAGCCCTTGCATTACGCATTACAGGGTCTTCCATGCATGGCCCAGATATTCATATCACATTAAGGCGTAAATAATGTTTACAGGACTCATTCAAGGGCAAGGAAGGCTTGATTCTTTACAAAGTCAAGGGCAAGATATGCGTTTACATATTACAACGCATTTTGCCTTGGACAATCTTCAACTGGGCGAATCCATTGCCGTCAATGGTGTCTGCCTCACTGTAGAGAGTGGCAATACACACGCTTTTTCTGCCTATGTTTCTGCCGAATCTTTAGCGCACACCAATTTAGGCGCTTTGCGCCAAGGGGCTCTTGTGAACCTTGAGCGCGCACTGGCTGTGGGCGACAGACTTGGTGGACATATTGTCAGTGGCCATGTAGATTGCGTAGCAACTGTGGCCGACATTACCCCCGCCGGACAATCACGTTGCATCACATTGCATTTTCCTGCAAAGTACAGCCCTGAAATTATCACTAAAGGTTCTGTGACACTGGACGGCATTAGCCTTACCATCAATGCCTGTGGACAAAGCACCACAAGCAGTGCCCATGCTGCAAGTGATGATGCCAATGCGCCGGGTTTTTTACAAGTCAATGTTATTCCCGAAACGTGGGAAGTGACCACCGTGGGTCAGTGGCGTGTGGGCACGCAAGTAAACCTCGAAACAGATATTATTGGAAAATATGTACGCCATATGCTAAGCCCCTTTCAAGAAAAGAGTGCGCCAAGCCAAGGGCAGGCAAGTGCCATTACCGAAAACTTATTACAAAAGCACGGTTTTATCTAAACCTTTGCAACTTAAGGAAAGACTATGCCTCTGTGTACCATTGATGAAGCCATTGAAGAAATACGCCAAGGAAAAATGATTATCCTTGTGGATGATGAAGACCGCGAAAACGAAGGGGACCTTACCATTGCTGCCGAGCATGTAACCCCAGAAGTTATTAATTTTATGGCTAAATACGGTCGTGGCCTCATCTGCTTACCCCTCAGCGCCGAACGTTGCGAAGCCTTAGATTTGGGCCTTATGACACAACGTAATGGTTCAAAGTTTGGCACCAATTTTACCGTTTCCATCGAGGCCAGACACGGTGTGACTACAGGTATTTCTGCCAAAGATAGAGCCACCACCATTCAAGCCGCCGTGGCCGACAATGCACGCCCCGAAGATATTGTGACCCCCGGACACATCTTCCCCTTGCGTGCGCGTCCCGGTGGCGTGCTTGTGCGTGCGGGGCAAACAGAAGGCAGTGTGGACTTAGCCGTTCTTGCAGATTGCAAAGACGCCGCTGTCATTTGCGAAATCATGAATGATGACGGCGAAATGATGCGCTTGCCAGAGCTAGAAGTTTTTGCCGCCGAACACAATCTTAAAATTGCCGCAGTTAAAGACCTTATTCGCTATCGCATGCAGCGCGGGCAAGTTTCGGTGCGCCGCATAGACGAAGCACACTTACCCTCGGTCTATGGCGATTTTACTATCATTGCCTACGAAAATGATTTGGATAATGGCACCCACGTGGCCATCGTCAAAGGCGATCTTTCCGGCCCAGAGCCCGTACTTGTGCGCGTACACAGCGAATGCCTCACCGGCGATGCCCTTGGCTCCATTCGTTGCGATTGCCGTGGACAGTTAGGCGCAGCCCTTAGCCAAATTGAAAAAGAAGGCCGCGGCGCCGTGCTCTATATGCGTCAAGAAGGGCGTGGTATCGGCCTTGCCAATAAAGTTCGCGCCTATGCCTTACAAGACAAAGGCTTTGATACAGTACAAGCCAACGAAAAATTAGGCTTTGCACCAGACCTTCGTGATTACGGCACCGGTGCGCAAATCTTAGTAGATTTAGGTATTCGTAAAATGCGCATGATGACCAATAACCCCAAGAAAATTGTGGGGCTCGAAGGCTACGGCATCGAAGTGGTTGAACGTGTGCCCATTGAAATGGAAGCTTGCTCCGATAATCATAACTACTTGCAAACCAAAAAAGAAAAATTGGGACATCTGCTGCAAGGCGTAGGTACGTGTAAGTAGGGATATTTTTATGGAGGGAAGGAGGGGCCTTTTGCTAGCGCCAAAAAGGCCCCTCCTTCCCCGCCCATTACATGGGCTCCCCATCCTCCCCCAAAACGCGCCATATTCTTCTTTTATAGCGTAAACTCGAAAGAAGAATATGTTTTGTTAAGTAAACCTGCAAAGTTTACTGATACAAAAACGAAGATACTTACATAGGGAAGCTTTAAAAAAATTTCCTACCCTCTTTTCCATATGCTCGCGTTTACAATAAGCGCGTTTTGTGAAGGGATGGGGGGTGTGGGGGGAAGGGAAACACTTTTGGGCGCTAGCAAAAGTGTTTCCCTTCCCCCCACAAAAACTTTCAAAAAAATTCCACATTTCCTTGGAGGAATATATGAGTAAAATGCGTACCATTGAAGGCATGTTAGATGCCAAAGGTTTAAAATTCACCATTATTGCCACACGTTTTAACGATTTTATCGTAGATCGCTTAGTGGGCGGCGCCGTAGATTACTTGGTGCGTCATGGCTGTGCAGAGAAAGATATTACCGTTGTGCGCATTCCCGGCGCTTTTGAAATGCCTGTGGTCTGCAAAAAAATTGCTGCCAAGAAAGATTGCGACGGTATTTTAGCTTTAGGTGCTGTTATTCGCGGCGGAACACCACACTTTGACTTTGTGGCCAACGAGGCTACCAAGGGCCTAGCGCAGGTATCGCTGGAATACGGGGTGCCTGTAGGTTTTGGTCTGTTGACCACAGACAATTTAGAACAAGCCATCGAACGTGCAGGTACCAAGGCCGGTAATAAAGGCGTGGAAGCTGCCGCCGCTGTGCTTGAAACAGTTCGAGTGCTGGAGCTCATATAAATGTCAAAGAAAAATACGCGACGTAGCGAACGCTCCTTTGCTTTTCAAGTATTGTATGGCATTTCCTTTTCCGCCATACAAAATATTGATGCTTTGCGTGCGGCTTTTCGCAATTCTCCTGACTTTCAGGAAAAAGAATCGCAACACGATGAAGTGCAAGGTTTTGCTTGGGAATTAGTTTCCGGCATTTGGCGCCATGAAAAAGAGTTGGACGAACTCATTAAGCGTTTTTCGCACAATTGGCGCATCAACCGCATGGGTCGCATTGAGTTAACCATCTTGCGTATGGGCCTGTACGAGATGCTGTTTCGCCAAGATATTCCATCCAAAGTGGCCATCAATGAAGCCTTGGAACTTTCACGCCAATTTGGCGAAGAAAGCGCCCGTTCTTTTGTGAACGGCATTTTAGACGCCACGGCAAAAGCTTTGGAAAATGGCGAAATTGAACGCCAGTAATGACTGTCGTTTGCTATACACAGCCTATTAAAACAAATTTCACGTACACTGTTTAAAGAGTACCAACGACACAAAAGCAAAAAAGTCAAAATGCGCCATGCATGAGAAATGCATACGCAGTTTGGCTTGTTTGCGCTAACGCCGTAGATGTACTTTTTGAGCAGCCTGATAATTTTGCATTTGAAGAAGAGAGAAACGCACCATGACCCAATATCTTCCCGGAAATATTGAAACAAAGTGGCAAGCCTTTTGGGATAAAGAACAAAGTTTTGCTTGCACACATAAAAGCGACAAACCTAAATATTATTTATTAGAAATGCTGCCTTACCCTTCGGGTAACATTCATATGGGCCATGTGCGTAACTATTCCATTGGCGATGTGGTGGCCCGTTTTAAGCGCATGCAAGGCTTTAACGTGTTGCACCCCATGGGCTGGGATGCTTTGGGCTTACCTGCCGAGAACGCCGCCATTAAGAATAATACCCATCCTGCTGCGTGGACATTTTCTAATATTAAGAATATGCGCACGCAGTTGCGTCGTCTTGGTTATTCCTACGATTGGAATAGAGAAGTCGCCACCTGCGTTCCAGAATATTACCGCTGGGAACAACTTTTCTTCTTAAAAATGCTAGAGAAAGGCCTTATTTATCGTAAAAAAGCCCCCCAAAACTGGTGCCCAGATTGCCATACTGTGCTGGCCAACGAGCAAGTTATTGAAGGTTTGTGCTGGCGTTGTGATTCTGCCGTTGAGCAAAAAGAGCTCGCCCAGTGGTTTGTGCGCATTACAGCCTATGCCGAAGAGTTGCTGGCTGATTTGGACAAATTACATAAAGGCTGGCCCGAAAGAGTTATTGCCATGCAGCACAACTGGATTGGCAAATCCCACGGCGCCGAAATCACCTTCCCTTTAGCCAAGTCCATTACAGTAGAAGATAAAGAATACAAAGGCATAGATGTTTTTACCACCAGACCAGATACGGTATTTGGGGTAAGTTTTATGACACTGGCTCCGGAGCATCCCCTCGTAGATGCGCTGATTACCGGCACTAAAGACGAAGCCAAGGTACGCGCTTTCATCGAACGTATTCGCAATATGGATCGTATCGACAGACAGTCAGAAACTTTAGAAAAAGAAGGCATTGCCACAGGGGCCCATTGCATACACCCCTTCACAGGTAAAGAAGTGCCCATTTGGTTAGGTAATTTTGTTTTGGCAGATTACGGTACCGGCGCTGTTATGGGCGTGCCTGCCCATGACCAACGCGATTTTGAATTTGCCAAAAAATACGGCCTTTCTTTCATTCCCGTTATTCAACCCGAGAATGTTGACACCTTAGATGTTGCAACCATGACCGAAGCCTGGACAGGGGCCGGACATATGTTCAACTCTGCGCCATTTGACGGTACGTTCTTTGAAGAAGGCAAAAAAGCTGTGGCAAAAGCTTTAGAGGCTCAAGGTCTTGGTAAGTCCACAATACAATATCGCTTGCGCGACTGGAATATTTCGCGCCAACGCTATTGGGGCGCCCCCATTCCCATGATTTTCTGCGAGCATTGCGGAGAAGTTCCGGAAAAAGAAGAAAATCTTCCCATCGTTTTGCCACTGGATGTGAAAACCAAAGAAGACGGTCGTTCGCCTCTACCAGACACGCCGTCTTTCTATGAGTGCACCTGCCCTAAATGCGGCGCCAAAGCCAAAAGAGAAACCGATACCATGGACACCTTTGTGGAGTCTTCGTGGTATTTCTCGCGCTATGCCGATGCACGCAATGAAAAAGAGCCCTTTGATAAAGACATCATCAATTACTGGATGCCAGTAGACCAATATATTGGCGGTGTAGAGCATGCCATTTTACACTTGCTCTATGCGCGTTTTTACACCAAGGCTTTACGCGATTTAGGTTTTTACCCCAAAGACTTAGACGAACCTTTTAGCAACTTGCTCACCCAAGGCATGGTGCTTATGGATGGTTCTAAGATGTCTAAATCCAAGGGCAATGTGGTAGACCCCACACAAATGATAGAAAAATTTGGCGCAGATACCGTACGTCTATTCTGTTTATTTGCCGCCCCGCCAGAACGTGACTTTGACTGGTCAGAGTCGGGCATCGAAGGTTCTTCACGCTTCTTGCATAGAGTATGGCGCCTCTTTGTGGATGCGCGCACAAGCCTACAAGCCATGGCTGCTTGCTCCAGCACGGCACAAGATGCCGCCCAAGCTAAAGATAGCACCGCCGCTAAAGAGTTGCGCCGTAAAGAGCACCTCACCGTAAAAAAAGTGCAAAGCGATATTGAAAATAAATACCAATTCAATACGGCTATTTCTGCTGTCATGGAGCTCGTCAACGCCATGTATTTGGCTAAAGATGCTCTGTGTGTTGAAAATGACGAAGCAGGCAAAAAAATCTTTTCTTCTGCCATGGGAACGGTGCTTACCTTACTCTGCCCCTTCACGCCACATATGTGCGAAGAGTTGTGGCAAGATCTTGGCCATGATGGTACCGTGTCTGATATGCCTTGGCCTACATGGCAAGAAGAAGCCATGGCTCAAGATGTGCTGACCATTGTAGTGCAAGTCAACGGGAAATTGCGTGGCAAGCTCGAAGTGCCTGCACAAATCGACAAAGACGCCGTGGAAAAACTAGCTCTTGCCGATGCCAGCATTCAAAAACACCTTGCTGGCCTTACCGTACGTAAAGTCATTGTGGTACCGCAAAAACTGGTTAATATTGTAGCTGGATAGCAATAAAAACGGCCCTGCGAACATCTTCTGGGGGAAAATCTTTTTGAAAAAAGGTCTTCCCCCAGCCCCCTTTCCAAATAACTTTACTAGCGGCATCATCTTACTTTGAAAGATAATTTTGTTGCACCATAAAAATGGCCCCTTCTTTCTTCACAAAATTACCAACAATAACAGGCGCACCATGTCCAGACCAGGATTTTATTTTTGTATCTGCCCTGACGCGGGCCTCATTA
>CAYJHX010000016.1:0-15863 GCA_964369395.1 uncultured Desulfovibrionaceae bacterium | reverse complement strand
TTTATGTCGCTTAGCTACGTTCAAATGGAACACACACTTATGGACGCCTTACGTTTGTATCATCACCCTATAGCCGTCACGTTCTTGTTTACCGACGAAGATGTGGAAAATTTCAAAAAATGTACGCCTCATGTAGAACCCGTAAAACCTCTTACCTACTGTCAATGGGAAGTGGCCGCCCGTATGCAAGGGCTTACTGTTCTTGGTACGAAAGAAACCCTTGCTTGCTCTAACTCTCGTGTAAGTTTTGGCTGGAAAGAAATTGACGAAGCCGAAATAAAAAGTCAGAGCAAATACTGTGTAGACTTAGAGCAAGCCGAACGCTTCATGCGCTCTAAACCCAAAATGGAAATGGACTCCCTTAAAGCCATTGCCGTGGGCCCCCTTGGCAAAGCCCAGATGATTCCTCATGTGGTGCATTTTTACTGTGATAATATTCAATCCTACCATTTAGCCGTAGATTACTGCGCAGCTACAGATATTCACCCCCTGCCCACCATGATCACCATGAGCTCTTCTGCTTGTGGCGGTTCGGTATACTCGCATTTAAATACTACCTTCAACTGCTGTCCTGCCTGTTCCGGCAGCTACAACGCCGGCAAAACCGAACGCGGCGAGGTAAACGTCTTTATTCCTGGTGAACACATTGCCCCCACCGTATTACGCCTCATGCAGCGTATGGCTTTAAATAATGGCTCTAGCTCCATTACCCGTCCCGGTGATTACTTCCCCGGCGGCGATATTTGTAAAAACTGTCCGCTGATTATCTTTAAAAAAGGTAAAAATGATTCTTGCGGTTCGTGTGAACACAAATAAGTTGCCCTTAATACGTTAAACCTGTGTACGATATTCATACAAGGTTTTTATGTAATAACATAAATAAGATACAGCATTCATATTTACTTATGTAAATTTTTGTGCCTAAAGGAATTCTTATGAAAAATGTATTCACCATGCCTTCGATACTCCTGCTCTTGGCCATGCTTTTTGTATCCACACCAGCTTTTGTGCACGCCGCTGAAGAAGCAGCGCCACCACCTGCAGCAAAAACAGAAGCCCCTGCAGCCCAAAAAGCTGAAGGGAAAATGTCTTTAGAAGCAGCCATTGCTTCTGCCATTGAAGATAAAAAATTGGATCCTAAAGCCGAAACCGGCTTTTTGGGTATTCCCGGTGCTCCGCAAATTTCCCCGATTATGGGTTTTTTTTGGGCCATTTGGGTAGGCTGGATTTTCTCTACAGTGGGTGCCTTTGGTGGCATCATGGCTTCCGTGGGACACGTTAGCGTCTTTGGCCTTGGAGACTATGCAGCATCCTTTGGTAAGGGTACGCCACTTAATAAGGGTATTACCGACTCCATTCGCGTGTCAAACCAATGGCTCGTGGGGTGTTCAGCTTTAATCTCTTCTTTCAAACAATACAGCCTTGGTCGCTTGGTATTACCTCTGGGTATTGCTCTTGGTGTCGGCTCTCTTGCCGGTTCCATTCTTGTGCCCATTCTTACTCAAGGCAAAATTGATTTTAGTGATTATATTGGCTATTTTGGTATTTTTGTATTGGCTCTTGGGTGTTACCTTTTCTACGAAACAACCCCCGCCGCCAAAGCCAAGAAAAAACTTGCCGCTGCTGCTGCCAAAGCCTTTGAAGACGCCTCGAAGGGGCATGCCGAAAGCGGTGTACAAACCCGTGTAGAAATTGTAAAAATCACCCCTGCTCGCGTTGTCTTTACCTTCTGCGGCGTAGAATTTTCTTTTGCAACGCTCATGCCTGTTATTGGTGGTTTTCTTATTGCTTCTGTAGCCTCCTTCCTTGGTGTGGGCGGTGGCTTCTTATTGGTACCTTTCTTAACCAGTATTTCTCAATTACCCATGTATCTTGCCGCCGGCACCTCGGCCTTTGCCGTGCTCATAGGCATGGTCACCTCCATTGCTACCTTTATGTTTGGCGGTACCCCTGTATACTGGCCTCTCATTGGTGTAGAACTTGTGGGTATTGTTATCGGTTCTTGGATTGGCCCCATGACAGCAAAATACTTGTCTGACGTATGGCTCAAGCGCATCTTCATTGTCTTGGCCTTCCTCGTAGGTATCAACTACGTTTTGCGCGGCTTCTTTGATATGCGCCTTTGGTAACAAAATTCTCGTTCATTAACTTTCTTGGGGGAAAACCTTTTTGAAAAAAGGTTCTTCCCCAAGAAAAACATTTCATACGCACTAAGGCCTAACCGTACAGCAACATAGCATCCCCATAAGAGAAAAATCTATAGCCATGCTGTACTGCTTGGGTATAGGCATCTAGCATGCGTTGACGCCCCATGAAGGCAGAAACCATCATAAGCAGTGAAGATTCCGGCAAGTGGAAATTGGTGATAATACCGTCTACCACCCTAAAGCGACGTCCGGGATACAAAAAGACATCGGTCCAGCCGGTAAACGCTTGCACCTTGCCGCACAACTCTGCGCAACCTTCCAATGCCCGTACAGATGTTGTACCCACAGCAATGACGGGGCGCCCTTCCGCTTTTGCTTTAGCAATGGCAAGAGCGGTTTCTTCTGGAATTTCTATATATTCTCTATGCATACGATGCGAACGTATATCTTCAGAGCGTACAGGGCTAAAAGTTCCATAGCCCACATACAAGGTAATTTCCGCCCATTGACACCCATGCTGCGCTAATTTTTCTTTCATATCCTCTGTAAAGTGCAAGCCTGCCGTGGGGGCAGCTACGGAACCTACTTTGGCTTTTTTTGAAAAAATAGTTTGATAGCGGCTTTGGTCTTCATCGTCATCGGTGCGCTTTATGTAGGGAGGCAAGGGAATATGCCCTGTGGCGGCAAAGGCATCGGCCAAATCGCCGTGCCAAGCCAAGGTAACGCGACGCTGACCAAAGGGGCCGGACTCAAGCACCGTTACAGAAATACCTGCGCCAAAATGAAAGACATCACCATCGTTGACCCGCCCACCGGCACGCACAAGGCCTTGCGCTTCGGCCTCAAACCAACCTTCTTTGTGCTTCAAGGCTTTGGCTGCTGCCACCACCAAGGGTAAGGGGCTGAGCAATAAAAATTCTACTTTGCCCCCACTGGGGCGTGTGCCTAACAATCGGGCTTGTAGTACACGCGAGTTATTTACTATCAACAAGGCATTAGGGGGAATATGCTCGCATAACTGAGCAAATTGACTGTGCTGTACTTCCAAAATATCCTTATGCTTTACCTTGCGCGGCACTACCATAAGCCGCGATTGTCCACGTTCTTCAGGGGGGTATTGAGCAATTTGTTCTTCGGGAAGGTCAAATTTGTACGAGGAAAGCCAAAAATCTTTTTCTTCCATAACGATTCATACATTCTATTTAAAGGTTATTGTTCATATTTTTTATTTCAGCCATGCAAAGCCATGAAGCTAAGGCCATTCCTTGGCCTTGTCAATGTATCTTCTTATAGGCTATACAGATTTATAACAGCTTGATAAGGCAAGGACTATGTACTACTTACGCCATAACAGCTTGGTAAAATAAGGATAGAATGTTCACATGTATAGTGCACCGTATATATTTTCTGAAAATAATCCCTTTCAAGGCAAAGGGATACATCTTGGAGTTTGCGGCTCCATTGCCGCTTTTCGCGCTGTGGACTTGGTTCGCTGGTGGGGAAAAAACGCCCTGCATACCAGCGTAACCCTCACCGAAGCCGCTCAACGCTTCATTACCCCACTAACCTTTGAAGCTTTGGGAGCCCTGCCCGTCTATGACAACATGTGGGAAAAAGAACGTATCTTTGGGCATTTAGAACCTAGCCAAAATTGCCATGCCATGGTTATCGCACCGGCCTCAGCCTCTACTTTGGCCCAAATAGCCCATGGACATGCCCATACTTTGCTTGCCTGCCAAGCCTTGGCCTTTGATGGCCCGCTGTTAATGGCTCCGGCCATGAATCCACGCATGTGGGCCAATCCTGCCACACAAGCCAATGTGGCTATTTTGCGTCAACGCGGTGTAGAAGTTGTTGTGCCCGAACAAGGCGGTACAGCCTGCGGCGATGAAGGGCAAGGACGCCTTGCCGATTTGCGTCATATTTGGCTTTTATCTTTAAAGGCCGTCACAAAACAAGATATGCAAGGCAAAAACGTGCTCATTACCTTGGGGCCCACCCGCGAAACGTGGGATGCGGTGCGTTTTTGGTCTAATCCCTCCACGGGCACCATGGGTATGGCGCTAGCCCTGTGCGCATGGTTACGCGGAGCAACGGTACACGCCATTTGCGGCCCCATAACAGAAAGCGCCGGTTACATGCCTTTGCACGCAAACATACATCGCCATGATGTGCGCTCTGCCAAAGACATGCACGAAGCCGCCGCCGACCTATGGCCACAAATGGATATGGGAATTTTTACAGCAGCCGTGGCCGATTACACCCCCAAACCTTATGAAAAAGGCTCGCAGGTAAAATTTAAAAAAGCACAAGCTAGCCAAGGCTTTAGTCTAGAATTTACTCCCACTACGGATATTTTACGCACCTTAGCAGAGCAAAAAAAGCCACATCAAAAAATATTGGGTTTTGCCGCAGAAACGGCAGAAGATATGCTCAGCGCGGTACGCCAAAAACTCACGCGTAAAGGCGCAAACATACTAGCAGGTAATAATATTACCGCCGCGGATTCTGGTTTTGGTACGGCCACCAATGCCATGTATGTGGTGGATGATCGTGGCAATAGTGAGACTTGGCCCACTCTTGCGAAAACTGATGTGGCTTGGAGGTTGTGCTCATGGCTCTTGCAAGTATAGATCCTTTTTTCTTGCCGTGGAAACAGCAAGGCGTAGATTTTTTATTGTCAGAAACACCTGTTCCTGCAGAGCTTTCTTTGTGTCATGCGCGCGTGCCTCATACACAAAAAGCCGCGCAAAACAACTATCCCAAAGAACTGCCTAGAGACCAACAAGCGCAACACCCTGTGGGGCAACAAATACCCCCACAGGCTAACCAATACGCTAGCCCGCAAACAAATGTACAGGCTAATCCACAGGCACAACAATACGCAGGACAACAAATCTCGACACAGGCACAACGACAAGGGCAACAACAAAGCCCTTACCCACAAAAACAACAAGGACAGCAAGGCCTCGAGGCACAATATAGACCACAGGGAACGCAACCGACAACACAACAACTGGTCACACCACAGCAGACTCAAAGAGCGCAGCAAAGTCCTTCCCCTATACTTGAAGAGCTGCCTCCAGCATGGCAAACACGCCTTAACGCCAGCAATGCCAATGCTGTGCTTTGGACGTACTGGTCTTTGGGCTATGACTTGTGCGGTCATCCCAGCAATGCTCGCCGTGCCCTCTTAAAGAAGATCATCGTTGATGACTTACAACAAACCTTTAAGGATTATACGTTCTGGCCTGCGGCCCTACCTTCAACCGAAGTTCCCCCTACTCCTGATTCTTTACCGGAACTTGTCCCCAACGCCGCCGCCTTTTGGGCTGGCGTGCATAGACTCAAAGCCCGCGGGTTAGTTATCTTTGGCTCGGCAGCGGCCAAGGCTGTGGGGCTACAAAAAGAAGCAAAGCCTGCCAAATTTATTACCTACAATGGCGTTCGCGTTCTTTTTACCAATGACATGGACTATTTAGTAGAAAATGCTTCCTATTATCACAGCATGTTAGTGAGTCTAAAACCCTTTTTGGCTCCATTTCGCCATTGGTAACAAAGGCAAGGCGGCTTGGTACGTTGTAAAATACGAATTTCTGATGTGAGATAGTGTCGTCAAATGCACCTTTTCGGCTTTCTCTACGTCAGATTTCACAAGCTTTTTCGGTCATGTATGTCTATATACACTCCTTCAAAGCTTGTTTATCTTCCTTGATAAATCTCGAAAATTCGCGATTTGACGACACTATCTAGAACCACATACAAAAAGCAAAAAATATGAAAGCCATCAATATCGTAGGTTACAAAAATTCTGGTAAAACCACATTATTACTGCAATTGGCACAGGTTTTAGAAGCGCAAGGGCTCAGCGTTGCTTGTGTGAAAAGCATCCAAAAAGATGCACATACAATTTTTGCAGATAAAGGTACTCACAACGAGACCACATACTATAAAAACATCAATGATACAGAACGTATGTGTCGCCAAGCCAATCCACATACCGACAAACCCCGTACAGTACTTACCTTAGGGCAAGACGCCGCCGCCCTCGTCTGGGCAAAAAAAATGGATTTAGACAGTATTTTGCCCTTGCTTTCTGCAGATATTCTCCTTATGGAAGGAGGCAAAAGTTGCGAGTTTTTACCGCGTATTCTTTGCTTACGCCATGCGCAAGAAGCAGAGGAACATGCCGCAGAACTTAAGCCAGAATTGACACTAGCCACATACAGTATTGACCCCATTTTTTTGCCGCCAAAAGAACAAACTGAGGGGCAAACTGGAGGACAGGCTGGAGAACAAACAGATGGCGTATGTGCAGACAGTACCCATGAGCAAAATGCACACGCAAGGCAAAAAAGTGCGCAACAAACTGTGCTGCAAGGGCGACCACATTTTGAAGCGAACAAGTTGAATATACAAGCTTTAGCACAGCGCATACAAGAGCAAGCCTTCTTATTGCCGCGACTATCTTGTGGCGCTTGTGGGCATAAAAGCTGTGCGGCTTTCGCCCAAGCTCTAGTAAAATGGGAAATAGACAACAGCGCCATAGGCCAAGAGGACACCTTGTCTTCCATAAAGGAAGCCCCTTTACAGAAGAACATCGCCAAGGTAGATTTAGAAAAAAAGCCTGTCTGCGCCGTGTTGCACAGCCCCTTGCGTTTACAGGTGAATGGTAAATGCATTGCCTTAAACCCCTTTACCCAGCGCGTATTGGCCGGAGCTTTGGGGGGGATTGTGAGTCAGTTAAAAGGAACGGACTCTTCGGGACATATGGAAATACAATGCGATTTTTAAAAAATAACGTACGATCAGGATTATTAGGCTTCTCATGTTTTTTTCTCTTTGCTGTTTCTTAGCCGCCGGAGCTGTGGCAGGTGTGTTTGCGGGACTTTTGGGAGTGGGCGGCGGTATTATTATTGTGCCCATACTTTCCCTCCTCTTCCCCGTGCTAGGAGTGCCCGCAGATCAAGTGCATCACCTTGCCCTTGGCACTTCTTTGGCCAGCATCATAGTCACCTCTATCTCCAGTGCCAAATCTCACCATGCCAAAGATGCCGTGCGTTGGGATATTGTCAAAGCCATCACCCCCGGTATTTTACTGGGTACCTTTACAGGCGGCCTTGTGGCTGCCCATATTCCCAGTTTTCATTTAAAACTCATTTTCATCGTTTTTCTTTTCTTTGTGGCTGGTAATATGCTTTTAGGAAAAAAACAAAAAAACGCTGACACTCCAGAAGATAATCAAGAAAAACTGCCCTCAACTTTGGGCATCAGCACCGTGGGCACGGGTATTGGCATGCTCTCGAGTTTTGTAGGCATTGGTGGCGGCACCATGTCTGTCCCCTTTATGGACTTTTGCAAAGTGCCCCTGCGCACCGCCGTGGGTACGTCTTCTGCCATAGGCTTTCCCATTGCAGTGGCGGGCACCCTTGGCTATATTGTAGGCGGCTATGACATAAGCACTTTACCCACATATACTTTTGGCTATGTGCATTTGCTGGCTTTTGCAGGCCTTGCCAGCGCCAGTTTTTTCACAGCACCCCTTGGGGCAGCCCTTGCGCATAAACTTCCGGTATCCACGCTTAAGCGTTTTTTTGCGCTTTTTCTCATTTGTGTGGCTGTGCGTATGTTTTGGAACCTATAACAAACTCATAAAAAAGTATAAAAATACAATTTCATCCCAACAGGCTGATAAGGAGATACTATGCCCTTACAAAGAACCTACAATCCTAAGCTTGCCGAATCCGTTTGGTGGAACTTGCTCCTACTTACCGTAGGAAGTGCCTTTTATGCTCTAGGCATTCAATCTGTGGCTCTGCCCCACAATTTTGTGGCTGGCGGCGTCATGGGTATATCTATGCTTGGCTGGTATTTTACAGATTTTTTAACAGTCCCCATTTGGTATTTTACCATCTCCATCCCTATCTTTGTTTTTGGATGGTTTTATGTGGGGCGCGTCTTTTTGCTCTACAGCCTTTTTGGAGCCGTAACCACCACCGTATGGGGTACTCTTTTTACCTTTACCATTCCTGTGGATAATCAACTGTATGCCGCTATTTTTGCTTCGGTTCTTACGGGTACAGGGTCCGGTATCATATTACGCTCTTTCGGTAGTGCCGGCGGTACCGATATTATTGCGGTGGCCTTGCGTGAACGCTGGAATATCTCTGTAGGCACCTTTTCCTTTACGTTTAACCTTGTTATCTTTGCCATTGCCTCCGTACGTTTAGATTTAGACATTATCATCGCTTCGGCCATTATGCTCTTTATCAACTCCACCGTCATGGAATATATTTTGCGCGTTTTCAGCCATCGTAAAACCGTATTCGTCATCACCGACCGCGGCGAAGCCATGTGCGAAGCCATCAACGTCATGCGTCAATTTGGTGTCACCTTGGTGCGCGGCAAGGGAGCCTATTCCGGAAAAGACAAAGAAGTGCTGATTACCGTTACCAGTAACGTATTTTTGAAACAATTAGAAAATGTCGTCTTTAGCATTGATGAAAAGGCTCTTTTTATTGTAGAAAACACTTTCTATGTATCTGGCGGCCAATTTTCCAGAAAAATATATAAATAAAAGGTTAAAAGTATGTATTTTTTTTCTTCACGCTCTTATGCCAGAGAAAGTCAAACCACCATTGCGTGCAAGCATTGCCAAAACCCTTTATTGGCAGTAAAAACCTGACGCAAAGTGATTATGCGCTGCGGGCAGTGCAAAAGAGATTGGGATTTAAACGACTATATCCAGCATATGGACGAAAAATTAGAAACATTTTTAGAAAATTCGTACTGCGATAGGATGTAAAAAGTGCATACGCTTAAAAAAATTTGCCTGACAATGCTCCTCTTACAAGCATTTGTTTTTGTCACTCCTCCCCATAAAGCCCACGCCTTTGAGCAGCAAGGCCAAGCGCCCAATAGCTCAGAAGAGCTTATCGATAATGTTGCCACCATGGGTTTTCATATGGGTGTTATTACTGCCTGCGGTAATACCGTAAATATACATTCCAATGAAACTATTGTGCGTGCTTTTATGAAAAAATTTTTCGCCTATCATAACAAAAAAGGCATAAATAATAAAGAACTAGGCAAAATACTTAAAGAAAACATACAACAAGGAAAAGCGAGTATTAACAAAGACAAAGCCTTTGCCTTTTGCTGGAGATCTGCGGCAAATTTAGAACAAGCCTACGGTTTTTTTGGTCTACGCGACGCTAATTTAACAAAAATAGGCCAAGCCAACTATCCTATCCAGTAAAACCCCTCTGCGCAATGCATTGTGCAGAACGTGCAAAAATCCAAACCAGCTTTTCAAAGGGCTCCATTTTATGCGGTCCCTTTGCCAAAGAAAAGAAGCAGACTCCCTCCATTTCAAAAGAATTCCCCTGCTGTTGCCTTTTTTTCATTGACGGAAGTAGCTAAGCCTCTTATGGTGCCCCCATGTTACATTGCATTATTTATATCGCCCTTATTTTGGCCATCAACGTGGCCTTTGTCCATGTCCCCCTCATTGCGCTCCCCAATGGAGAAATGTGGCCCCCCATTTCCTTAGCTGTTGGTTTTACCTTTGTTGTGCGCGATTATGCGCAAAAGCATGTGGGCCATAATGTACTTTGGTGTATGCTCATAGGCTGCGGCCTTAGCTGGTATTTTGCTACGCCAGAATTGGCGCTGGCCTCTGCCCTTGCCTTTGCTTTTGGCGAATTGGCCGACTGGGCCGTTTTTACCTTTACTAAAAAGCCTTTTTCGCAAAGAATTCTCTACTCAAGCTTGGTGGGCGCCCCCATTGATAGCGTGATTTTCCTTTCTCTTGTGGGCATTGCTACACCTTTCTCTGTCATTTCTATGACTTTGAGCAAGTTCTTGGGAGCCTTTATTGTCTTTATGCTGGTCAAAAGACGTGAAAAACCTGCACTAAAAGAACAGGCCTAAAAATTGGCAAAAAAATACGCCTCTCAAAAAAACGATACATGTGACGTTTTATTACATTTTTGAAAAGACTTTTTCAACAGCTGATAGGGTATATGTACGAAAAAATGTGCCTTACCTCAGAGACTTTTACCTTGCATGATTGGAGACTATCATGACCCAACAAACTGCGCATAAATGTGGCTGGGTTGCCCTTATGGGGCCCCCCAATGCCGGAAAATCTACCCTGCTCAACGCTATTTTAGACCAAAAAGTCAGCATCGTTACCCCACGTCCACAAACCACACGCAACCAAATTGTGGGCATCCTTTCCGAAGAAGATGCACAAATCATTTTTATGGACACCCCCGGTATGGCTCAAGTACGCGGACGCCTTAGCAAAACCATGTTGCAATCAGCATGGCAAAGCATGGCCCAAGCGCATATGATTATCCTTATGCTGGACGGTGACTTGTACATCCGCAAGCCCGAATTTCTCAAAAACGACCTTGCCGCCCTTGGCGAAGCCCTTGCCGTAGAGGAACGTCCTGTATGCATTGTGGTTAATAAAATCGACCTTTTTGCCGACAAAAGCAAGATGCTTCCTTTGCTTACGCAATTAAATGAACTCTTCCCCAAGGCAGAGATTTTTCCCGCTTCGGCATTGCGTCGCAATGGCTTGGACGAACTCAAAAAACTTATTGCGTCACATCTTCCCGAGGCTGAAGCAGAATTTCCCGAAGACCAACTGTCCACTGCCCCCTTGCGTTTTATGGTTTCAGAAATCGTACGCGAAAAGCTCTTCTTGCAATTAAAACAAGAAGTTCCTTACTCTGTGGCTGTAGATATTGAACAATGGGAAGAAGACGAATCTCGTGGGCAAACGATCATTCATGCTGTTATCTATGTGGCTCGCCCTTCGCACAAAGCCATGGTCATCGGCAAGGCCGGCGCCAGCATCAAAGCCATTGGTAGCGCTGCTCGCAAAGATATTATTACCCTGCTCGAAGGCAAAGTGCATTTAGAATTGTGGGTCAAAGTGCGTGAAAACTGGACAGAAGATGTGAATTTCTTACGCAATCTCGGCATGATGCCTGAATAGTATTGCAAATAGAAGAGGGTATGAATTTTATTGACCTTGTCAAAACTCTGGGGGAGGGAACTTTTTGTAAAAAGTTCCCTCCTCGCCCATTACATGGACTCCCCACTCTCAAAAACTTTTTCATTGCGGCGAAAAACTGGTTTTAAAAATATTTTGTTGCCGCATGGGAAAATATTTATAGCTTATTGGACAGAATCTCTGTTTAAGGATTTTGTCGTAATAAAAGTTATTTAGAAAGGGAGCTGGGGAAGAACCTCTTTTCAAAAAGGTTTTCCCCACTAAGCTTTATGAACATGCACAATCTGTTAACAACAGCCCGCTTCAAAAAAAGTTTCTAGGAAAGAAACATTGCTATTTTAAAGGTTTTCTCAATGATTTCAGATGCACCGCAGTATAATGCAGATTCCATTGCTGCACATCTTGCAGAGGTACAAGCCCGCATAATTCGCGCCAGCCAAGAAGCAAGCTTTACGCATGAAGTGGCCTTAGTGGCTGTGTCAAAATTTCATCCTGCGCAAGCTGTCTATGCTGCCACTCTAGCGGGGCAAACAGTTTTTGGCGAAAACTATGTGCAAGAGGCCCTAGCAAAACAAGAAGATACAGTTCTGTTATGTCAAAAAGCGCCGCAAGAGCCACCACATTGGCATTTTTTGGGCCATATCCAAAGCCGTAAGGCTAAAGATGTGGTGGGACGTTTTGACCTTATCCATTCCGTCGATTCAGAAAAACTTGCCCGCCTGCTTGATAGCGCTGCAACTCAAAAAAATATACGCCAAAATGTGCTCATTCAAGTGAATATTGGTGCAGAAACACAAAAATCTGGTGTTTCCATAGCCAATCTGCCCTCACTTGCACACACGATTTTGCAATGCCCACACCTTAACCTTCAAGGCCTTATGTGCCTACCTCCGGTTTTTGATGCCGGCCTTGCCGCGCGCCCCTATTTTGCTTTACTCCGCTCACTGCGTAATGAACTTGAGCAACAATTTTCCTGTCATTTACCGCATTTATCCATGGGCATGTCCGGAGATTTAGAAGCAGCTATCTTAGAAGGCGCGACTCTTGTACGTGTGGGCACCGATATTTTTGGACAACGGCAAAGCGTGTCCGTTTGCACGCCTTAACATGGGTTGTTTTACGTTACATACTGAATTGTTGGAAAATTTTTTCCGTCTTTATTCCTTGTCCTCCCCATAGAAGCAACGTTTTTGCCATTGCTTCTTTTGGGCATTCTGGTATACTTTGTGCACGTTTACAAAGTAAGCATGCAATTGTCATTTTTTTGAAAGGAGTAAACCATGGCAGATAAAAAAGCGCTCCCCGAAGGTGAAGCGCCACCTAAAAAATCAGGCTTTAAAAAATTTATCATTATCTTCTTGGTTTTACTAATTATTGGTTCTGCAGGTGCTGGCGGTGCTTATTGGTGGTTTTATATGCGCACCCCTGCTGTCCCCGCGCAAGAAGGAGAAGGCGCGCCGCCCCCCGCGCAAGGAGATAAAGCTGGAGCCCAAACCGAAGAAGGAAAAGCCCCTTCGCCACGTTTGGATCGTCAGTCCAATTTGCCTCGCTCCATGGGACAGGTATTGCCTTTGCCGCCTTTTGTGGTCAACCTTTCAGACCCCACGGGAAAACGCTACTTGCGTTTAGGCATGGAAGTAGAAGTAAACCAAGATGTTGCCGCTAGCATCAAAAGTCAAAGTGCTAAAATTCGCGATGCCGTTATTGTGCTTTTAGCGGGAAAAACTTTTGCCGATATTTCTTCTGCAGAAGGTAAAATTTTACTTAAAGCAGAAGTAGCTTCGCGCTTAAATCAAATTTTAGGCGGTGCCTATGTGGTACGGGTTTACTTTACCGAATTTGTTGTTGAATAAAAATTTACTTATAAAACTATAACACTCTTCAAAACTACAAAATAAGGGAACGCGTATGAGCCAAGACGATCAAGACGCTCTTGCTGCTGAATGGGCAGCACAATTAGAGGCAGAAGGTAACGAAGATGGGGCAGATCCCTTTGAAGCTTTACAAGCCGATGGCGATGCGCCAGCTGCCATGCCGTCCGCTGGTGGCGGTGGTTCTAGTGAAGAAGACTTAGCCAACAGTTGGGCCGAAGCTTTGGCCGCCGACGAAGAAGAAAACACAGGCAAAGATTGGAAAAAATCTTTAGCATCACAAGCAAGTGAAGCCACATTTAAAGATATGTCTGACATTGCCAGACGCCCTACCCCTGACGGAAGCAAACGCGAACTTGATTTTATTCTCGACATTCCGTTAGATGTGTCGGTAGAGCTGGGTCGCACCCGTTTGCTCATCAATGAACTCTTGCAATTGGGACAAGGTTCTGTGGTGGAGTTAAACAAACTAGCTGGCGAACCTTTAGAGGTTTTTGTCAATGGCAAGCTTGTGGCTCGCGGCGAAGCTGTGGTTATCAACGAAAAGTTTGGTGTGCGCCTCACAGATATTATTAGCCCCATGGAAAGAGTAAAGCAGCTTGGCTAGTACCGTTGCCACATCCGACGAGGAAACGTTGTCACAAAAGACTGTCACCTCCTTGCCGGTTTCTGAGCTGGTGCCTGAACAGCATTGGCCGCAGAGCTCCGAACAGGTTTCCAAACAAGCACCCAATCAGCTATCTGAACAGACGCTTGCCTCAAAAACTAGCACAGACTCTGCGCAAAAATCTGGACAAGCGTCTGACGCAACATCCATACAAATATCCGTGTCCATGGGAAGCAAAGAGCAGAACAATAGCAACATTTCTCAAGCGCAATCGTCACATACAAATGCTGCAGCGCAAGAACACAATGTTTCTTCGCCAAATGCAGTAGAAAAAAAAGATACGACAGTGCCAACACTTTCGGAAAAAATGGAACAGCCCCTAACCAGCACGCAGACAACGCAAATGACGCAAACTGCGCCTCCGTTACCCTCTGATGCAAGCTTTACTTGGGGGGGGTACTTTCAGTCCATCGGTATCTTGATGATTCTGCTGGCGGCTCTCTGGGTGGTAGTATGGTTTTTACGAAAATACGGACGGTTTAACTTTATACCAAGACCGGGAAGTTTTCCCCATGATGGCTTACGCCTTGAGGCACAACTACCACTAGGCCCCAAAAAAGGCCTTGCAGTAGTACGTTTTCTTAATAAAAGACTGCTTGTGGGTATTACCGACCAGCAGATTACGCTTTTGCAGGAAGTAAAAGATAATGATGATAGCATGGAATTTAAAGAACTTATGGAAAAATTCCACGAGCAAGACACGCAGCAATCTTCCTAGTTTGCCACCAGCAAACAAGAGCGTCTCCCTTGTCTTGTCTCCCGTTTTTTTCTGTGCTTGCGCCCTTTTTCTGGCAAGTCTCTTGCCTTGTCTAAGCTCCTTCGCGCACGCCGCCCAAGATCTTGCCATGCCTCCCATGTCTTTAACTCTTTCTGGCGGTGCCTCAAGTCCAGAAAAAGTGACTGTTTTACTGGAAATTCTTTTCCTACTCACCATTTTGTCCGTGGCTCCGGCCATTATGCTTACCGTCACCAGCTTTACACGCATTATTATTGTTTTCAGCTTTTTACGACAAGCCATGGGGGTACAACAATTACCGCCTACGCAAGTGCTGGCATCGCTGGCTATTTTTATGAGCGTGATTATCATGTATCCTGTGGGCAAAGAAATTAACGACACGGCATTGCAGCCCTATCTTTCTGAAACCATTGACTATCGAATAGCCCTTGAAAGAGCGCAAATTCCCCTGCGTACCTTTATGTTTAAGCATACGCGCGAAAAAGATATTTCCGTCTTCTACGCCATTTCGCGTATGCAACCGCCTAAAAACAAAAATGAAGTGCCCACCATGATGCTGGCAGCGGCCTACGTCATTTCTGAGCTTAAAACAGCTTTTACCATTGGTTTTTTAATTTATATCCCCTTCTTGGTACTGGATATGGTTATATCTAGCGTCCTGCTGGCCATGGGTATGATGATGCTACCTCCCATGATGGTATCTATGCCCTTTAAACTGTTACTTTTTGTCATGGTAGACGGTTGGAATTTACTTGTGGCATCGCTAGTAAACTCTTTCCTCTTATAATAGGTTGTTGTAGCCAAGTTTTTTGTGGCGGTAGAAATGGAAAACACAGGAGAAAAAACATGACACCAGAATTTGTCATCGGCTTTGGACGCCAAGCCATTGAACTGTGTCTGATGATGGCCCTGCCCATGCTCAGCGTGGGACTCACCGTAGGTGTGGTAGTCAGTATTATTCAAGCAGCCACCCAAATTCAAGAAATGACCCTTACCTTCATTCCAAAGGTCGTATCCATGTTCATTGCCCTTTTGCTGGCCCTGCCATGGCTCATGGAACGCATTATCAGTTATACACGAGAAGTATTTATCAATATTCCTAATTATATTAAATAAGAATATAGTGTTTTTAACAGTCTGCTAAGGGGGAAAGGGGACACTTTTGCTAGCGCCAAAAAGTGTCCCCTTTCCCCCTTAAACCCCCTTTCCCCCTTAAACCCCCTTTCCCCTTCAAAACGCGCTATATTTTCATATATGCGTCAAGGCTCCTGCATAATTTAAAAATCGAGACCTCTGCGCAATTAAAAAATCATGGATTGCTTCGTCGCTGCGCTCCTCGCAATGACTTGGTATTACAATGAAAGTCATTGCGAGCGAAGCGAAGCAATCCATGTGTTTTAGTATTTTTTAGAAT
>CAYJHX010000015.1:0-16096 GCA_964369395.1 uncultured Desulfovibrionaceae bacterium | reverse complement strand
CCGCAAAAGAAAGTTGCGGCATGGTACGCACATAACCTGCTGCCATGGCCGCCGCTGATTGTCCCATACCGCGCACATTGAGTACCAAAACAATAGGCATGCGTAATGTCTGCGCACAATGGGCAGATGAACCTAGCCCGCCAAGGCCTTGTGCTCCGTCAAAAAGCCCCATAACCCCTTCGGCAAGCACAATATCCGGCTTGCTTTGCAAAAGCATGCGTGCATACACATGCCTCATGCCAAGCTCTCCCCCCATCCACGCATCAAGATTATACGACGGACGTTGGGTAAAAAGCTCATGGTGTGAAGGATCTATGAAATCCGGCCCCACTTTACAAGCTTGAAGCACAAAACCTCGTTCCTGCAAGGCTGCCAATAGAGCTAGGCTTACGGTAGTTTTTCCTGCGCCGCTGTGCGTTCCTGCTACAAGGAAAGCGTGTTTAAGCAAAATTTAACGTGCCCTCAAAGCTTCATCTATTATTTCGGCATCGTTTTTTCCTGCTTCAGCGCCAAGTTCTGCATGGCCGCCGTGGCAATGTAATGTCCCATTGGCAAGCTCTATAAAACCTGCGGCAAGCACTCGTCCATAGGGCAATTGTTCACGCATATCGGCATGATCTACACGACGAGGAAAAATAAAAGGCACAGGTTGGCCGGAAAAATCTTCCATAATCAAATATTTCATCCTAAAAAGCCTCCTTTTTATATACCGCTTATCATGTAAAATCTCTCATAGTTCAATAACTACAGCTCACATCTAAAACTTTCATTAAAACAACTATAAGAGATTTCTCTCTACCAGATACACATAACAACTGTCACTTACAACAGTGTATATATCACCTTATTCAGGGTGTTCCATCGCTAAACTTCGTTTAAAGGCTTTAACATTTGACTCATCAAAAACACGCATAAATTCCTCAACTTGCCCTGGAAAAACCGTTATCTCGTTGCCTACCATAGCAACGAGGTCTTGTTTATTATTCTTCTCTAAAAAATTGTGCAAAATTAAGTCAAAATCTTTTACCTGCTTAGGATTACGCAAACGTAAGGTAAGGGTATTATCCCTTTCTACAGACATATCACAAGCAACTCGATCTGTCACACGCAAATGCTCAAGCGCAACTGTTGCATTAGGACTAGTCTCTGAAGTAGTTGAAAATAACTTCTCGACATTTTCCAAAGTAGTTAACAAGGCAGGATTTTCACGATACATGTCTAAACGAGGTTGCAATGTTCTTTTCATGGAATTAAATCTATCTGTAAATTCTTTTTCCATTTTTGCAATTTCTTTTGTAAAATTAAGCTTTTTATCTGGGCTATTAGTACCAAAATTAGCCTTATACGAGTCAAAAAGCCTCTCAATATCCCCTGCCTCAACAGCTTTTTCAATAGCATCCCAACCAGACATTTTTTCAGAAAGCGTACAATCATCAAAAACAGAAAAATTAAGAAAAGCAGCGCCAAAAGCAGTTGATTTATAGGTAAAGCTAAAATCATCAGCTACATTTACAGTATTTCCTTCAAGGGAGTGACCGGGGTCAATGGCAGCAAAAGTATTTCCAACAAATCCTTTATTTTGCCCTTTTGATCCCACGGCATCTCTATCGCCCAACAACAGAAAACATGCTTTGAATGCGCCTAAATTTTTTATGTCTCCACTATGACCGGTTGCTTTTAATAAATCTTTATCCAAATAACCATCGCGGATAAAGTGGTCAAAATCTCGATAGGTTGCACCATTTTGTCCTGTAATATATGTACTATCCAGCATAAGTTTTGGTGCACCATTGCTGTATTGCCCTTTCACAATTTCTAACTTTTGTGCAGGCACTCCAAGCATACGTGTAATGTCATTGGCAAGAGCCTCTGACAAAGCACCTTTGTTAGCATCTCTCATATTCGTTGTTCTAAAGTGATGAAAAAGCTTACCATGAGAGTCTTTTATGCGCTGTGGAAGGCGAAGCTCGCCAAAAGTACCACGATCGGACTCGTTATAATCAAGTTTTATAACGTGTCTTGTTGTAAATTCAGGTAAAGTTGCTTTTACATGCACTTTAGCAGGAGTAAGCAAATCTACACCATGCAAAGAGTCCTGACCGCTAAGAATTGCCTTGGCAAAGTTTTCTATACCTTGATCAGAAATATTTTTTAATATTTCACGAAATTCGCTTTGAGGTGCTGGTTGCCCCGCATCAACTACGGCATTTTCTTGTGCATTTACAGTTTCAAAAACTTCTTTTACAGTTTTTTGTGCAAAATTTGCATAGATGCGCTCTTTTTCTTCACCAGCAGGCATATATTTTTCTAGTTGTAAAAGCGTCATAGCTGCATCTCGTGAACTTACGTCTGCAAAGCGTTTTACAAGTTCATTTTTTATGAAACCAAGAGCTTCTCTATAAATAGGATTTTCATCACCTGATTGCCCTTTCAAGGCTAATTCATGACTTGGCAACCAATTTTTCGTGACTAAAAAGCCTGGTTCTACACCTTTCTCTTTTAAACCAACATAGATGAATTTTTTTTGCCCGCTATTGGTGCCTCCTGTAATGGTTCCTATGGCATCCCCTTTTTTAAGAGCAAAATTCCTACATTTTGTGAGGTCTTCAATGGATGTTTCTCTTTGCCCAAAAACAGTACCTTCTTCTGTTACGCTACTGAGTCCCGTAGGGTTGGCATCACTTATATAATCTGTACGTGCAGTATTTTCTAAAAGTTTTTCACGTACTGCTTCCAAACGGTCTATGGGTTGCCAGTCATTGAAATTCGGACGATGAGACAATTCTTTATACGTATCAAGAACTTGTTTTGCTGAAAAATCCTTAAGCAAGCTATCTTTCATATATGCGTCTTCCGCACCAAGACGTTCAAAGTCATTTGTAAGTTTACTTACAAAAAAAGTACGGGCATTGTCTTGTATATCTTGCGTAAGCTGCATAATAGCACGCGTGGTTAAAGGTTTGTTCTCTGCACGCAACTTTTCAAATTGAGGAGTAATAGATTCTTGTCCAAAATTATCGATGAGCTTTTGTTTAAAAACATTCCATGTATTGGTATTTATTGTTTTAAACGGTGCTTTCTTCGCATCTGAAGAACTGATTTTTATAGCGGTAACGGCATCTCCACCGTCTTGCACAGTAATGGCTTTATCAGATTTTTCTCCAAGAGTAACCGCTTGATTAATAAAAGAATTCAGAGTAATTGGCATGATTATCTCCTTTCGATATTACGCTTTCAAAACAGAACTAGCTAAAAATAATTCATCGCCATTGGTATTTTTCGAAAGTTCGGCGCATTGTGATAAAATAAGCGCATGCCAATGCTTACAAAAAACAATATAATTTTCTAAAACTTCTTGAAATATATCAAAAGTAGGAGAGTTAAGCATAAATTCAAAAGTAAAAATCAAAGTATTACTTTCAGTATCAAGAGCAAACTTGCCGCCTCCTGTGCCTTGATCAAAAAGTTGGGCTTCTAAAAGAGTACGATATATCTTACTGGGGGTATGTACCGGAATATTGGCAATTTCGCACACAAACAAAATCGATTCGCGCTGCTCAGAAAATTGTAGATACAGTGGCAAAGAAGCACTGATTTCAAGAGCAAGCATATTCGTATCATCAGGTTTTAACTCATCTAAATGTAATGATTTTGCAAGCTTTTCCATGAGCATCAAATAATTTTCTTTTGCAGTCATAATCATTCCTTCAGTAGTTTTGTAAACATAATTTAGAGATTATTAAAGTACAATATTTCATATAAGCCAAGGAAATAATAGCATAGTTTTCAATTTTATTGAAATTGTACCAATTCTTCCAATAACCTGTGTGCAGTAGCACAATGATTGCTAAGTTGTTTAAAAAAATAATTTTTATCGAAACAATGACAATATATTTTTGTGCTCAGTACCAAAGAATCATCTTTTTCAAAAATCCCCAAGTGCGCATTTAATGCACCGAAGTTATTTTTACTTAAAGCAAAAGTATAAAGGGGGAGACGATTTTCTGGCAAAGAACACAATCTTGTTAGTAATAAAAAACTCTCATTATTTTGTATTATTCCAACATATATTCCATCAGAGTTTAGTGTAATGATTCCATTGGTATCTACAGCGAGTTTGTCTAAACTAAATTCTTCTTGTATATCTTTTATCAACACATCTAAATTCACAACAGCACTCCTTTATACCTTCATTAAGCTTGCGAATTTTTGTTCATTTATTTTTTCATACGCAGTCGTTTTTTGAAGATCTTCTATGATTTGTTGTAAAACTTCAACATGTTGAACATGTTTTTCGAGACGACGAGCAAAAATATGTTCATCGGTCATTGCAAAATATTCCTTCGTAACAAAGGTAAGCGCGTCTTGAAGTGCATCAAGCCCCACATAGGCATCTAAAGCACCAAAATTAGTTGCTTTGAGCAAAAAACTATAGATACTCTCTTGATTTTCCTTGGGGGTAACAGCAAGTTTTGAAATGAGCAAAACATGGTCCTCTGCAGCCTCAATGGCAACGATAACAGCATCAAAAGAGAGGTATATAGTAGCAGTATCAGAGGGTTTTAATTCTTTAATACCTAAAAGAGTGCTTGTTTTATTTAATAATGTAGAAAAGTTCATACAAAAGTTTCCTTCAAATGACCTCATGAAAACTATAGAGCTTGTACCTTCTTTTCACACCTCTCATAGCAAATCATAAAGCCTTTAAAAAATCAGTATTACTTGTTTTATACGTTATTTTTTCTTTCTGTTACGCAAATATTGTCGCACAGCCCTATTATGTTCAGCAAGGGTTTTGGAAAAAGCGTGTTCTCCGCCATCGGTTATGGCTACAAAGTAGAAAAAATCATGTTTTTCGGGTTGCAATGCAGCTCGAAGCGCTGCCACCCCCGGTGAACAAATAGGGCCTGGGGGTAAGCCTGCATGCTGGTAAGTATTATACAAATTATTAGCATCATTGATATGTTTACGACGCAAATTTCCATCAAAAGCAGGCCCAAGACCATAAATAATAGTGGGGTCTGCCTGTAAAATCATATTGATACGCAAACGATTGGTATATACCCCCGCCACGCGCGCACGTTCTGCAGGAACACGGGTTTCTCTTTCCACAATGGAAGCCAAAATAACTGTACGGCGCAAATCTTCTCTACCGGGTTTAACACCGCCAAGCCAATACGGTTTCATTTTTATCCAAAAAGTATCCACAAGGCGTCCGGCAATGGCGCGCGCTTGCTCCTTGGTAGGTACATCTTCCTTTTTTAAAAGATAGGTATCGGGCATAAGAAAGCCTTCTGCCGAAGTAAAAGGAATACCATAATGACGCAAAAAAGCTTCATCCATGATAACTTCTTTAAAATCATCAAATTTGACAAAACCATTTTTTTCTAAAAGCCGCCCCACTTGCCACCATGTGAGCCCCTCACGAATGGTAATGCGATGTAAAATAGCCTTGCCAAACACAAGCTCTTGCAAAATAGCATCGGGCAACCAATGAGAATGTAGTTTAAAACGCCCTACTTGCAAATTATTCTCTACTTTTTTAAAACGCGCGTAAAGAGTAAATTTTAAACTATCAAGAATAAGCCCTTTTTTCTCAAGCTCCAAAGCCACAGATTTTAACGTAGCGCCGGGCTCCACATCAAAATAGACTTCCTTTCCAGGACTTTGTGGTGGTGTTTCTAAAAAGGTTTTTGCTTGCCAATACACAAAACCAAGGCCCACAAGAGCCACAAAAAGCAAAAAAGCAAAGCAACGTAAAATAAATTTCATACTTTTATGACTCCTTTATAACTTTATAGGATTCTTTTTGTTCAGGGCTTAACGCTAAAAAGGATTGTAAAATGCGAACTGCTGCCTGTTGATCTAAAACATCTTTATGTTTTTTCCCTTTCAACGAGCTTTCCCATAAATCGGTACTGGCCTCTTCAGAAGAAAGTGCTTCAGGCATAAAATAGAGAGGTAAGGGCGTGCGTCTTTGTAAACGAGCTGCAAAATTACGCACTTGCCTTGTGGTTAAGCTTTCGTTGCCATCAAGGTAAAGAGGAAGCCCCATCACCAAGGCTGCAGGTTGCTCTGCTTCTATACAGCTTAAAAGCTTCGCGAAAAATTCTGCTCGTGGGCTTTGCGGCGGGCAATGTATTGTACAGCGCGGAAAAGCCATACGCCCCCCTGCATCTGTCACAGCTATACCTGTGCGCACAAGTCCATAATCAATGCAAAGATATTTCAAAATAAATGTTCAAATGGTTTGTCATAGATTGCATAAAATAATTATTTAGAGAAAAATAATGCCATCGCCGCTGGTTGACGCTTGCGATACGCTTGTGTCGCACACAATGTGCGACCAAGCGTTATCTATACTATTCAAAAAGGGATGGATACAAAGCAAGCAAAGCCTTTGCGCAAAAAATATACCCTTGCGGTTTATAATCGGTGCAAAAAGCAAGCTTGACGAAGTAAACGCCCCTTTTTTAATCTATTGCCCTATAAGCCCATGCGAGAACGCACAAGTTCCATAGTTTTTTCTGCCGCTGCTTGCGCTTTTTTGTTTCCTGCTTCAATAACTTCCTGCACAAGATCAGGGTTATTATCCAAGAAAATACGGCGATTTTGCAAAGGCTCCAAGAAGATACGTAAGTTTTCAAGAAAAATTTTCTTACAATCCATACAGCCCATGGCGGCATTTTTACAACCTTCGGTAATTTCTGCTTGCTGTTCCTTACTCGCCAGTAGTTCATGATAAGGGAAAAGATTGCAAACTTTAGGGTCGCCTGGATCAGATTTACGCAAGCGAGCAGGATCTGTAAACATGCCTTTAATTTTAGGTTCCAAATCTGCCATACTATCTTTCAAAAAAATGCCATTATTATAACTTTTAGACATTTTACGCCCATCAAGACCGGGACATTTAGCCGCAGGAGTCAGCTTTGCTTCTACATCTACAAAGGTATCACCGTACAAATGGTTAAAACGACGCCCAATCTCGCGAGTCATTTCTAAGTGCGGCAACTGGTCTTGTCCCACAGGCACAAATTTGGGTAAATACATCAAAATATCCGCACTCATAAGCACAGGGTAACACAAAAATCCTGCATTGCTCAAATCTTTATGCGTAATTTCTTGTTGCTGTTCTTTATAGGTAGGACAGCGCTCAAGCCAAGATACAGGAGTAATCATGGAAAGGAGCAAAGACAATTCTGCATGACATTTTACAGCAGATTGCACAAAAATAACACATTTTTCTGGATCAATACCAGAAGCAAGCCAATCTTTGACCATTTCAAAAGAATTGCCTTTAATGGCCGAAGGATCAGCAAATTCACTGGTCAGCGCATGCCAATCTGCCACAAAGAAAAAGGCGTCCGTTTCATTTTGTAACTCAGCCCAGTTTTTCAAAACACCAAAATAATGCCCAAGATGTAGTGGGCCCGTGGGACGCATACCAGAAACGGTGCGCAAACGAGATGTGCTCATGTATTCTCCGTAAGATGATATATCAAGGAAACGCTGATGACATGCCTTTTCACCTTTTAGTTGCGTCAGAATCACCTTACTAAGACTGCATGTAATAGTACTATGCACCCTTAACAAAATTATCTTCCTTGCTAAAAAACGAAAATCTTATTGAATCAGCGTTACCTCAAGTGCTCTATCAAAAAATCTTTTAACAAAGCACTCACATGTATTTCTTTGATACCTTAAGTTGTCTGCAATTACTTTACTCCAAAAAGCACCAGCAAGAAATCATTGGTTCCGTATACTAAAGGACGAAGCACAACACTTAAGATATTGGTAACAAGCAAAACAATAAGAATAAGAAAGCCGTATTTACCAAGACTCATGTATTTCCACGCCCAAGAGGAGGGGAGAAAATACGCTAAAACCTTACTGCCGTCTAGTGGTGGAATAGGTAAAAGATTAAGCCAGCACAAACCGCAATTTATTATGATACCCACAGCTAAGGTGCGCACAACAAATTCAAAAACAGTGCTATCTTTCCACTGCTCTATAGGCGCAACATGAAGAAGTCCGCTCAAAAGACAAGCAAAAACAGCGGCCAAAAGCAGATTCGTTAGCGGGCCAGCCAAAGACACCCACATGATATCTTTTTGCGGGTCTTTAAAGTATCTTGGATCTACCGGAACAGGCTTTGCCCAGCCAAAAACAAAAGCGCCGCTTAAACTGGTTAAGGCAAAAACAAGCAGCCCCGTGGGGTCAATATGCGGTAAAGGGTTTAAAGTAAGTCGCCCCATCATACGGGCGGTGGGGTCTCCTCGTAAGGATGCCACCCACCCGTGGGCAACTTCGTGTAAAATAATACCCAGCAATGCTGGAATAAGCGCCACAGCAAAATTTTTAAACATAAGTGCGATATTTGCATCAAACATAATGTGTTTTTTTACCATATGCTTTTGAGGATAACAAGAAATAAACAGCCCCAAACGGAGCAAAGACAACAAGGCTTCATAGAAAAACACATTGCATTCAAGAAAAATTTATTGCCTTTATTGTGCAAATGGCTAAAATAACCTCCGTTAAGAGATATAATACTGTAAAAGCTTATGCCAAGTAGCATACAAAATTTTTGACCAAAAAAGAATATATATGTGCGATAACTCCCAAAGAAAATACCCCATCCCCATGATTACGGTGCTTTTGCAACCGGAAAATAAAGAATTTCAACTTTCGCGTCCTAAAACAGCACGACAACTTCTAGAAGCCCTTGGCCTTCGAGAAGAAACGGCGCTCGTTGTGCGCAACAACACCCTACTCACTCCTGATGTGCGCATTTATGGTGAAGAGTCTCTCTTGGTACGCAAAGTCACTTCTTCAGGGTAATAGGCTGCAAAAAGTGCCCCTCTACTACACATCAAAACTGTGTGCTGACCTTACTTCGTCCTATGACGACAGCCCATTAGCATGAACAATTTTGAAAACATCTTTCAAAATAAATTGTGACATCAACACCTTAAGTCATAAGTTTTTTTTCCTGACTTTTGAAAAAAAGTATTTTCTCACTTGACAGGTGCAAAGGCTAACGCTATGCCTTTGAGCACGGAATGAATTTTTCGTACCAGTTGAAAACCTAAAGGCAGTATCTTTTACTGCCCAATTAACCTTTGGAGGAAATTATGAGCTGGAATGTAACAATTGACGTGGACAAATGTACTGGTTGTGGCGAATGTGTAGACGTTTGCCCCGTAGAAGTATACGAGCTTCAAGACGGTAAATCTGTTGTTGTAAACGAAGAAGAATGTCTTGGCTGTGAGTCTTGTGTAGAAGTATGCGAGACCGGTGCTGTTAGCGTCGAAGAAATGTAGGTTTTATTGCAAAATAAGTACGGATGCCCATGGTAAAAAAAATATATTTTTCTGGCATCTCACTTCTTGCCAAAGGCAAAAGAAGACTTATTTTTGATAAGCCCAAGTAAATTGGTGCCGTCGAGCTTTTTTGGAGTTCGGCGGCATTTTGTTATGACACTCTACAGTAATGTCTGCCATTAGTGCTCTATGAGTCTCTGCACAGTCAAAATACGCAGATGCCTCATAATGTAAAATCTACACAATATATTGCGCAGAAATTTTAATGTGGAACTTTTTTTATTGATGCAAAATTTGTGCATAGCAACAGTATGTACAAAAGCTTGTTACGCAATTTTATCACTCATTAAGTTTATACCGTAAGGACACGCATGATTCCGGATCTTTCTGCCATATTTACCCGCTATGAAGCCTTGGTATCCGAAACAGACACCCTTTTTGCTCATATTCGCACTTCACACCAAGACTGTGTTAGCTGTGAACAAGGCTGTAGCGATTGTTGCCATGCTCTTTTTGATCTTTCCTTAGTAGAAGCCATGTATATTAATAATGCTTTTACCAAAAACATCCCCTACGGCAAAGAACGTTCAGATATTTTAAGCCGTGCTGCCGATCTTGACCGCACCATTACACGCATTAAGCGCAATTTTTATAAAGCCTCCAAAGAAGGGAAAGACCCCACAGAAATTATGGCAGAAGCCGCACGTTTGCGCATGCCATGTCCCCTATTGGATGCACAAAACTCTTGCTTACTTTACGAATACAGACCCATTACCTGCCGTTTATACGGAGTTCCCTTAAACATCAATGGCCACGGCCATGTTTGCGGGAAAACAGGTTTTTCAAAAGGTGGGCAATATCCTACAGTGCATATGAATGCTATTCAAGAACGCTTAGACGGATTGTCGCAAGAGATTGCCCGCACAATACAAAGCCGATTTAAAGAGTTAGATCAAGTTTTTGTGCCAGTTTCTATGGCGCTACTCACCAATTATAATGAACAATATCTTGGTATTGGCTCTGCCAAAAAGGAAGTCTGATCATGCTTGAAATGATTCCTGCTTCTGTTTTTCGTGATGGAACACGGCAAGAACTGAACGAAGAGCAAGAAGCCCTTAAAAAAGAAATCTATGAAAGGATGAACCCAAGGCGTCGTAAATTTGTAGACCGTATTGGCTATGAAAATTGGGATCCCTTTCAAAAGCCCAATGATCCTTTGGATATTCGCCTTGATGCTACCAAAAGAACCACACAACAATTGGTGCGGGAGTTCTTGCAAGTGGCGGCACAAAAAGGGCAATACAGCAATGACTACGGGCGCGGCGCCTTAGAATGTGCCCTAGGTGTAGTAAATAAGGATGAAAAATACCTCGGTATTTTTGATTTTTGTCTCTGGTATCACGATTTACTTAAGAAAGAAGGATATATCAAATGAAAAAAAACTACGACGATATTGATGAATATATCGCAGATTTAAAAAGCGAAATTGAACAAAATGAGCAATGCGCCAACCATCACTACAACTTAGGCTTGGCTTTGTTAAGCAAAAGAGATTTCGTAGGTGCCGAAGAATCTTTCTTAGCTGCTGTGCGCAACTCTCCGCGTTTGGCTGAAGCTTTCGTACAATTGGGGGGCATTTGCCTTGAGCGCGGAGACCTAGACGGATGCTTGCGCTATAACGAAGAAGCCGCCAATTGTCGCGCCAAGTTCCCCGTACCATGGGGCAACATTGGCTTTGTACACTTGCAAAGAGGCGAGCCAGAAAAAGCCATTAAAGCTTTGAAAAAAGCCATTAAATGGGAACCAAACTTTATTCAAGCTCACAATGCTTTAGCTACGGCCCACTATATGGAAGGCGATTATGAAGCCAGCGAAGCTGCTTGTAATGAAGCTATTCGCCGCGCACCAGATTTTGCCCCTGCATGGAATAATCTTTCTTTAGTGCTGTTTGAAAAAGGCGAATTTGCTAGAGCTGTAGAAGCTGCCGACAAAGCCCTTGCTGGCGGTTTTGAAGTGCGTCAAGAATACCTTGATGAATTGGCCCCGCATAGAAAATAAAAAATACTGATGTATTTATAATAAAAAAGCTCTCATTCATACCAGATATGAATGAGAGCTTTTTTATTATAAATTAAGCAAATACGTTCTTACCATGCTCTGTCATAGCGATGTCGCTTGTCGTGAGAATTACCCACCATACCACCAGCAATGGCACCAACGCCAGCTCCGGCCAAGGCGCCCCAACCGGCGGCACCGCCAGAAATAGCAGCAATACCAAGACCAGCCGCAGCACCAAGGGCAGCGCCACTTAAAGTGCCCTGTGTGGTATTAGACATATTAGTACACCCTACACCGCTAGCTAGTGCCAAGCTTAACAGAGTTACTAGAGCTATTTTTTTCATATATTACCTCGTTTGTAATTTAGGTTGCATAACATACTTCCACAGCACTTCAAACACAGGCGTGGAAAGTTTGTCACCATTATTTTTGTACCAGGCATCAATATCATTCACAATTTGATCACGGGTATTTTTTTCAAAGGCTTCAATCCAATTTCTTGGAAACAAGGTTAATGACGCTAAAATAGTTGCCTGATCTGTAGGTTTATTAGCCTTTTTAGCAAAATGTTCTGCCATGGCGTATTCCATACTGACGGCACATTCCACACCATAGATAAGCGCTTCTTTATTATCATCGGTGGAAGACATCCAAACTTTACCTGTTAATTGCTTTAGCGGATTAACGCCCGCAAAAGACATACCGGCGCTAAAAATCAAACATAAGGCAAGAAAAGAACTCACAATAATTTTCTTCATGTTTTTACTCCTTATTAAAAGCCTCCTAATAGAAGCTATAATCTTATACGGTATTTTTTTATTTATTGTCAACACGAGAAGAAGCCATTAAAAAATCTTTTTACTGTGCATACGCAAACGTAAAGCATTGCCCACTACTGTTAAAGAACTTAAGCTCATACTTGCCGCCGCCAACATGGGATTGAGTGTTAGCCCAAAGGCCGTATAGAAAAGACCTGCGGCCACGGGAATAAGGATACTATTATACGCAAAAGCCCAAAAAAGATTTTGTTTGATGGTGCGCATAACAGCTTTACTCAGTTTTAGCGCCTGTGCCACATGGCTTACATCACTTTGCATCAAAACAATATCAGAAGACTGCAAGGCAATATCCGTCCCTTGCCCCACAGCAATGCCCACATGCGCTCTGGCCAAGGCAGGGGCATCGTTGATACCATCACCCACCATGATGACCTTATGCCCTGCGCTTTGCAATTGACGCACCTTTTCTTCTTTTTCTTGTGGAAGCACCTCAGCGAGGATATTTTCAATATCCACATATTCTTGCACTGCTTTGGCGGTTAACGCATTATCTCCCGTAAGCATAAGTACGGTAAGTCCAAGCGTTTTTAAATCTTGCACGGCTTCCTTACTCGTTTCCTTTACAGTATCTGCCATAGCAATGAGCCCAAGAAGTGTTTGATCTTTGGCAAAATACAAAACTGTTTTACCTTGCCTGGCCAATTCTTTTTCTTTTGCCATCAAAGGGTTATCAATATTTTCCTTAGCAATAAGGCGAGCATTGCCTGCCAAAATACGTTGACCGTCTTGTTCTGCCCGTATGCCAAGGCCGGGCATTTGTGTAAAATTTCCATAGCTTTCAGGCGCAGCCAAGGTCACATTTTGCACTTTTGCTTCGTGTACAATGGCCTGTCCAAGAGGATGTTCTGAAAGTTTTTCAATACTGGCAGCAAAATGTAGCAAAGCCATTTTTTGTGTATTTTCTTGATCGTTCTGTGCTTTTACAGAATCGGAAGAAGACTCTTCTTGAGATTCATCCATAGCGCTAACATCTTGTTGTAACATGTCTTTTTGCACAGTAGTAGGCGAATCTGTTTGTTGCATCGCTGCTATGGGCGTACCAAGCTCTTGTATACTGTAGGGATAAATATCTGTAACAACAGGTTTTCCATGAGTTAATGTTCCCGTTTTATCTAAAACAACAGTATCAATATCTTGCATGCGTTCAATGGCGGCGGCAGATTTAAATAAAATACCATGTTCTGCTCCCATGCCCATACCCACCATAATAGCCGTAGGGGTAGCAAGACCTAAAGCGCAAGGGCAAGAGATAACCAATACTGAAATAGCTATGGATAAAGCAAATTCAAGACCAGCTCCAAGCATAAGCCACGTACCAAAAGCAATAATGGCTATGGCAATGATAATGGGCACAAAAATGGCACTGATACGATCTGCAAGGCGTGCTATGGGCGCTTTGGAAGCAGTGGCAGATTCCACAAGATCAATAATATGTGCCAAGGTACTTTCGGCGCCAGCTCTCGTTACCTGCATATGAAAATACCCCGATTGACAAAGCGTAGCACCAATAACAGTGTCTCCCTCGCTTTTTTCTTGGGGCAAACTTTCGCCTGTAATAGCAGAAGTATCAATAAAGGCACTGCCTTGAATGATGATTCCATCAGCGGCAAGACTTTGTCCAGCATGCACTACCAACACATCTTCTTTGCGTATTTCCGCAGTAGGAATGAGCACTTCTTCACCATTTCTTAAACAAATGGCCGTGGGGGGCGCTAGACGCATAAGAGCATCAATGGCAGATCCGGTACGTTCTCTGGCCTTAGATTCAAAATGCTTTCCAAGGCCAATAAGGGCTAAAATCATTCCTGATGAATCAAAATAAAGATTATTGGCAAAATACTGAACTGTTGCCATATCGTCCGCACTTTGCGCCATATACATGCGCGAAAGCGCATACATCCCAAAAAATGCCGCCGTAGCCGAGCCGAGTCCCACCAAAGAATCCATATTAGGACTCAAAGAACACAAAGCGCGCACACCGGAAATAAAAATTTGCCTATGAATACAAAGAATAGGCAACGTAAGAAGACATTGTGCCACAGCCCATGCCAGTGGATGTGTTGTCATATCCAAAAACAAGGGCAAAGGTAAAGAAAACATGGGGGCCATAGCCACATACATAAGTATTACAGCAAAAAATAAGGAAGCCAATAAAGACAGGGGAAGCTTTTCCCAAAATTTAGGCCCAGCATTTGCTACGATGTTTTTTTCAATAGATTTTTCTTCAGTTTTTTCTTCATAAACAATATCTTGAGAAGGCAAAGGCTGTTGTACACTGTCCCCCATCCCCTGCTCTATCTTCGCTGTAAAACCTGCTTTTTCCATGGCTTTACTAATATCTGCACTGGAAAGTAGCGACGTGTCAAAGGCAACCAACATACTTTTGCCAAGTACATTTACGGCGACACTCTCTATACCATCCATACTCAAAAGCAGCTTTTCTACTTTGGCAGAACACGACGTACAATGCACATTGCCTATGGCAAATTTTTGTTTTTGTGTTGTTTCCGAAGAGTCTTTCGAGAAATTTTCCGTAATATCTTCTTCTTGTGCAGGTGAAATTGTAGCTGCATCTACAGATTCTTGCACAGTCGCCGTGTCTACAGCCTCTTGTGTAGTCGCTGTATCTACAGATTCTTGCACAGTCGCCACGTCTGCATCTTTTTGTGTAGTCCCTGTGTCTACAGCTTCTTGCGTAATAATTGTGTCTACAGATTTTGGCGTAGAAGAAGGTAGTATTTGTTCCTTTACGGTTTTTTCAACGTTTAAAGACGCTGTAGGCAATACACTTTCTTTATTTTTAGGTAACTTTCTTTGTTTTACTTGTGTAATATCGGGGATAAGAGGGGGAAGCTCCTTTTTTTGTACAGGAGTCATGGCGTATTTGCTCCCAACAAAATGCTCCTCAATATTTTTCGGAGAAATGCGCTCAGCATCGTAAAAAACAACAATACTTTTACTTAAGGTATTTACATGAGCTTCTTTAATGCCTTCTAAGGCCATTAAAGCCGCATGAATTTTTCCCTGACACGAAGCACAATGGGCGCGCGATAGCATAAAGGCTTGCTCTGTGACGGATGTAACTGGCGCTTTTGGAGAGTCTTTTTCCACCATAGCATCCATTTTTTGCAAGGCAGAAGGCGGCGCCATGGGAAAAGGTTGCAATAATGGCAAAGAATCTACTTCTTCAGAAGAAGCTGTTTTGGTGGTAGATTGTATTTTTGTAGATTCCGCAGAAAGAGGCTCTGCGGGCAAAGAAATTTCTTGTAAGGGGCGCAGTTCCTTTTGAGGTGATGGCTCATGGGCTGTGAAGCGTGTAGGCGTTGCAGAAAATCCCGCTTGCTGCATAGCAGAAACAATAGCCCCCACCCCTAACTTTTCATCACTAAACGTCACTAACATAGTCTTGCGCAATACATTCACATTAACATCTTGCACGCCTTCCAACTGCGAAAGGGTTTTTACAACCTTTGCTTCACATGAGGAGCAATGAACATTTTCAAGACTAAATGACTGTTTTTGCATAAAATATCACCTTTTATTTTCTTATATAACGCCTTTCGTAATTTCAAGCGAGTTAGCTGTACAATTTTTTCTTATGCTTATAGTAAAATTCTGAGGATATACCGAGACCTCTGCGCAATTAAAAAATCATGGATTGCTTCGTCGCTGCGCTCCTCGCAATGACTTGGTATTACAACGAAAGTCATTGCGAGCGAAGCAAAGCAATTCATGTGTTTTAGTATTTTTTAGAACTATGCAGAGGTCTCATACCCTAAAAACTCTTTTGTAGAAGTCTTTTCTATATATTCTTTTTGAAAAGTATTTTCAAGATAGATTTTTTATACAAAAAAGCCCTGCACAACAAAAATACTG
>CAYJHX010000014.1:7137-17369 GCA_964369395.1 uncultured Desulfovibrionaceae bacterium | reverse complement strand
CGAAGCGAAGCAATCCATGTGTTTTAATGTTTTTTAGAATTATGCAGAGGTCTCACAACACACCCCAACAGCCTGCTAAACGCCGTCGCCCTTACTCTCCTGAAATTCCTTATATTTTTCCAATAAAGCTTCATTACTCAAATTTTTATAACGTTGAATTTCTTCTTCCCACGCACGTACAGTAGCCATTTGTACCTTTTCGGCAAAGCCTGTTGTATCAGTACTTTCTGCCCATTGTTTATATTCTATCCGTGCTAGCAAGCGACGCGCTATGCGTGCCATGGATTGCGGAGCCAAATTTTTTGGGCAACGTAAGGCACACATGCCACACAAAATACATTCCATGGAAAGTTTACGTACTTTCTCAAAATCTTTCTTTTGCAAGGCGCGCACATAGCCCAGCACCTTCAGCCCAAGGGGGCAAGACTGTGTGCAACTGTTACAATGCAAACAGCTTTCTAAATGCGGAAATAAGGTTTCAAGAGTGTTCTCTACAGACGTCACATTGTCTGCAACATAACGCGGCCAATGGCTAGGCACATAGGGCACAGTAACAAGGTGCATATTGTCTTGGGTTAACGTTTGACACGCTAAGCCCACCTGCCACTTAGGCGCATCGTCCACACGGTAAATCGTAGCGCACCCCCCACACACGCCCCCTCGACAGCCACAACCGCGTGTCCATTGAAAACCTACATATTCTAAACTCGTCATGATGGTAAAACCTGCAGGCACTTGATAGGGATTGCCCATAATATACAGCGTGTGTGTTGGAGTATTAGGCAAAAGTTTTGTTGTAAGCATAGAATCTCCATGGATAAAATACATACGGCGTCGCTACATCAAAAAAAATGCTTTTTGATAGCCTATAAAAAACAATGAAAATGACACTTTATCAGAATTTTTTTGAAACAGGCTTTTTCAACAGGCTGTTGGCAGACAGGCAGAAACATAAAAAGCTTTCGTTTTGACACCTTTTCTTCATAGCATTTTATGCGAAAAAGTGCTATAGGGGCAGATAGTAGTCAAAAAATTGTAAAATCACTATTCCTTAACAGCCTGTTAAGAAAGAGGTTGCATCATGGCAGACACTCCCAGTACCCAAAAAGAAGGGTATATTACTCCCGTCAAACCCACATCTGTACTTGGCGATGAAAGTATCGAAGAATTTAAACCCAGTTCCCTATTTGGCACCAACAGACGAGATGTTTTTGTGGGCGGGCCCGAAGATGATACATTTTTTGCGGCAGGAGGCAATGACGCCTTACTCGGTGATTCCGGTAACGACACGCTCGATGGAGAGCGTGGGAACGATACCCTATATGGAGAATTTGGCGACGATATTCTTTACGGTGACCATGGAAATGATAGGCTGTACGGTGGTTTTGGTAAAGATATCATGGATGGCGGCCATGGTAAGGATATTCTTTATGGCGGTGATGGCAACGATAAAATGTACGGCGGCAGGGGGCATGATAAGCTTTATGGCGATGCAGGCAATGACAAACTTTATGGTGATGACGGCAATGACCGCCTAGAAGGGGGTACTGGCGACGATATATTACGAGGGGGAGAGGGGCGAGATAGCCTCTACGGGAATGAGGACAATGATTTTCTTTTAGGAAATATACATGACAAAGTGCTGCATGGCGGCGCAGGGGATGACTTTTTGCAATTAGAAACAAACCTTGCAAAAAAAGTGAAATTACAAGATATTTTAGTAGATATAAATGGCGGCGAAGGAATGGATGTACTACTTTTGGGCGTGGAATATCTGCCCCATGTGGCGCCTCTTTTAAAATCTGAAAAGATTACACATACCGAAATGATTGTTGTGGGATCTGTAGATAGAGACAGCGTCAGCGATATGTTAGCACATCTTAAGATTATCGACATGGATAACGATGGTAAGTACGAGCTGCATGGCTGGCAAGCCCTGTCACAACAAAGCGCCAGCACTCAAGCCCCCTATGCCATATTTACCAAACACGTGGGAGCTGACGAACTGACGCTGTTGATACATACGTTGTATTTACAAAACTTCTAAGGTATCAGCTTGTTAAAACAGTTTATTCAGCAGCCTGTTATGTATTTTCTTTCCCTTTCAAAAAATTCAAGAGTTGCTTTTTCTCTGGGCTCAAAACCTCATAGGGCGTAAATACCGCTGTTTCTAAGCTATTATGGGCAATGGAACAAGGTTTGTGTGCGGCAATTTCTGCAATGCAGCGCACCAAAATTTTTTGAGCATTTTCTGCACAAGCTTTCAGATTTTCTATAAGCATCTCTACATTCACATCTTCTTCCTCTTCGCCATAGGCACTGTGCCAGCAATCATAGTCTGTGACCATGGCCAAGGGGGCATACGCCATTTGCGCCTCGCGAGCCAGTTTTGCCTCTGGCATGTTGGTCATGCCAATGACATCTATTCCCATAGATCTGTATTGTAAGGATTCAGCAAGACTAGAAAATTGTGGCCCTTCCATACACACATACGTGCCCTTTTTATGGACTTTTTGTGGACTATTTTGCAGCACTTCCTGAGCACAATGGTAGACAATGTTACCCAAGTTTTCGCAGGTAGGTTTTGCCATACTAACGTGCGCCACCATACCCTCACCAAAAAAAGTAGAAACTCTGTGCTTAGTGTAATCTATATATTGATTAACCACCACCATATCTCGTGGAGGCATATGTTCACGCAAAGAGCCCACTGCCGAAAAAGAAAGTAAATGACTTACCCCTAGTTTTTTGAAGGCATACATATTAGCACGATAGGGAACTTCTGAAGGCAAAAAGCTGTGATGTCTGCCATGTCTGGCCAAAAAAACCACTTTCACACCATGCATATGGCCCACTATAAAGGCGTCGGAAGGTGAACCGTAAGGTGTTTCAACAACAACTTCTTCTTTGTCTTCTATGCCTTCTATATTGTATAACCCACTACCCCCTACAATACCTATGACAACTTGCCCCAAATATGTTTTTTCTTGCATGTGTTTTCCGCCTTGTATGAAAGAATATATTTGTATAATACTAGGTGTTTTACAGGTAAATAGCAAGGGGAAAAAGACCATAAAGAAGGAACATGGCATCATAAAACAAAGAATTGCGGTCAGATTAACGTTGCACCTTTTAGACAATGTGGCTATACTGCGGCACTTAGCCGTGGGTGCAATCCCGCAATCTTAAGAAAAAGTAATATTTCGGAGGCCTTATGTTTTTTAGTTCTGTAGCCCATGCCATGGGCGCCCCTGCTGCCGGCGGAGCACCTGCCAGCGGTGCGGATATGTTGACTTCCTTCATTCCGTTAATTTTAATGTTAGGTATTTTTTGGTTCTTGCTTATTCGTCCACAAAAAAAACGTGCTCAAGAACATAAAACCATGTTAGAAAACTTAAAACGCGGCGATTATGTTATCACTTCCGGTGGTATGGTAGGACGCATCCTTGAAATTGATGCCGACTACGTGCTTATGGAGTGTGGCGAATCTAAATTGCGTTTAACTCGCGGTGCCATTGGCGCTTTGCATAATGCTCCTGCTGGAAAAGCAAGCTCTGCTCCTGCTGGAAAAATCGATTCTGCTCCTGCTGGAAAAGCAGACGATGCTCCTGCTGCTTCTGGGGACGAAAAGAAAGGTTGCTGAGGCATTTAATTTCTTGAGTTTCAAGAAAAACCTTTTATTTTCTTATAACCTCAATTCTTTATAATTCTTTTGCGGCTTTGCGTCAGTTTTTTCATACTATCTTTTACGCCAAACGCTGGCTATAAAGAAAGAAAAATACTGACGCAAAGTTTGCTTTTTTCGGAAGGTGCTTCATGTCATTATCTCGTTGGCGCGTTATTATAGCAGCGCTGGTTTTTTTGTTGAGCCTTGTGTATGTGCTGCCAAGCATTCCATGGGTGCAGCAATCTTCTCTTGCGAAACTTTTACCCGATTCTCGTATCAATCTTGGCCTTGACTTAAAAGGCGGTATCCATCTGACTCTTGAAGTACAAGTGGAAAAAGCCCTCACCAATGCCTTGGCACAAACGGGACAAGACGTACGTGCCGAAGCACAAGACTCTGGTATAGCTGTTTTGCGTCCGCGAATGATTGATGCCACCACTCTTGAATTTATTTTGCTCAAAGCCAGCGAGCAAGAAAAGCTGGAAACCATGCTCAAAGATCGCTACCCCAATGTGCAGGTAGTGGAGGCCAAGCCTACAGGCAATGGCCAGTTGCAATATCTTGTGCGCTTTACTGAAGCTTCGGCCTTAAATATTCAGGATATGGCGCAAGAGCAAGCCCTACGCACCATTCGCAATCGTATTGACCAATTTGGCGTAGCCGAACCCGATATTCGTAAACAAGCTGACTATCGCATTCAAATCCAATTACCGGGCATTTCTGACCCACGCCGCGCTGTACAACTCATCGGGCAAACAGCACATTTAGAATTTCATATTGTGCGCGATGACGTAGACCCTTACGCCGCTGTATTGCCGCCCGACGTTATAGCCTTACCCATGGTGGATAAGGCAGACCCAGCCGTCCAAGCCGGTAATACGTCTACCTTAATTGCTCTTGATAGAGACGCTGTGCTTACCGGTGAAGATGTGGTAGACGCGCGCCCCGGTTTTGACCAAATGAATGAAGCCTATGTGGCCATGAATTTTAACGGACGCGGCGCCAATATCTTTGAGCGCATCACCGGCGAAAATGTGGGCAAACGTATGGCCATTGTACTGGACAAAAAAGTCTACTCTGCCCCCAATATCAATGAACGCATTGCCGGCGGACGTGCTAGCATTACCGGAAGCTTTACTACTGCCGAAGCCCAAGATTTAGCCTTGGTATTGCGTGCCGGTTCTTTACCCGCTCCTGTGGTGGTCTTAGAAGAACGTACTGTGGGCCCTTCCTTGGGACAAGAATCCATCGATAGCGGCATGCTTGCTGCTGCCGTAGGCGCCATGGCTGTGGTAATTTTCATGGCCATTTATTATGGTGCTAGTGGCTTTGTTGCCAACGGCATGCTTATCTTTACCATTACTATGCTTCTTGCCGGCATGGCTGCCTTTGGCGCCACCCTCACTTTGCCCGGTATTGCAGGTATTGTGTTAACCATCGGTATGGCTGTGGACGCCAACGTGCTTATTTTTGAACGTATCCGCGAAGAATTACGCCGAGGCCTCACGCCGCTAGCGGCTGTAAAAGCTGGCTTTGACAGAGCTTCTTTATCCATTATCGACTCAAACCTCACTACCATCATTGCTACCGTTGTGTTGTACCAATTTGGCACAGGGCCGGTACGTGGTTTTGCCGTAACCCTATCACTAGGTATTGTGGCTTCCATGTTTACAGCAGTCTTTGTGTCCCGCGGCATTTTTGAAGTGTGGGCTAAGAGTTCCTCTAAAGGAATTAGTATATAAGGAGCTAGTATGGGTTTTGCATTTATAAAAAGTAATACAAATATAGACTTTGTAGGCAAGCGTAAAATTGCTTATATTGTTTCGGTCATATTTATTTTGATGGGCTTTGGGCATATGCTTTTTGCCGGTGGGCCCAAATTGGGCATCGACTTTGCCGGCGGTGTCATTGTGCAAGTGCAATTTGCGCAAGGTGTAGAAGACAGCGTCCTAAAACAAAGCCTTGATATTCCAGAACTTCCTGGTATCAGCACGCAACGCTTTGGCGAAGGTGATAGAGATTATCTTTTGCGTTTTTCTACCGTGGATGCCAATGCCGTAGAATTGCGTGAAAATGTAGAAAAAGCATTAGCAAAAGCTTTTCCCGGTAACGCAGTGGTCATTGAGCGTTTGGAGCAAGTAGGCCCTAAAGTAGGGGCAGATCTTACCAATAAAGCGCTAGAAGCCATGTACTATGCTGTACTGCTTATTGCTGTGTATATTTCGGGACGCTTTGAGCATCGCTGGATGACAGCAGGGCTCATGACTGTAGCCTTATGGGGCAGCATGTATGGCATGGGCTTCACCGGTCTTGGCATGGGCTATCTTGTATTGGTGGCTCTTGGTATTACCGTGGCCATTTGCTGGAAATTGCGCTTGAATTTTGCTCTCGGAGCCATCGTGGGGCTATTGCACGACGTACTTATTACCGTAGGTCTGCTCAGCATTCTTAATCGTGAACTTGATTTGAACGTGGTAGCCGCACTCTTAACTCTTATCGGTTATTCGCTCAACGATACCATCATTGTATACGACCGCGTACGCGAAAACTTGCGCACCATGCAAGATAAACCGTTAGAATCCATTGTAAATACCAGTGTAAACCAAACTCTGTCGCGTACCATCTTAACCTCAGGCACCACCATGGCAGCAGCCTTAGCGCTTTTTGTGCTGGGTGGCGGTATTATCAATGACTTTGCTTTAACCGTGCTTATTGGTGTGGTGGTAGGAACATTCTCTTCGGTATATGTATCTTCGGCTATTTTATTAGCCCTTGGTAAGACCGAAGACTATGCACGCAATCAAGAAGAAGAAGAATACGAAAAACCCGGCGAACACGGTATCGTATAGTAACATACTAAAAATAGTGGGAATTTTTTCTGAGAGAAACTTTTGCTCATATTCAAAAGTTTCTCTCAATTCCCTCTCAACACAAGACCTCTACACACTTATTTTCAAATACTTTGAGGCTAGCTATGTCCCCATCACTTGCCCAGCGCATGGCCCAAGAACTTTCCCTTTCAGAAGCGCATATAGCCAAAACCATAACTCTTTTGGATGATGGCGCCACCATTCCCTTTTTAGCACGCTACCGCAAAGAGGTGACAGGCGGCCTTGATGAATTAGAGCTTGCCAAAGTGCGCGACAGCTTAGAACGCTTACGCGCCCTTGATGCGCGTCGCTCTTCTATTCTCACAGCCATGCAAGAAAGAGAACAGCTTACTCCAGAGCTAGAAAAAGCCCTGCTGGCAGCCACAAGCCTCAGCGTATTAGAAGATATTTATTTGCCCTATCGCCCAAAGCGCACCACTCGCGCCTCTAAAGCTAAAGAACGTGGCCTTCTGCCCCTCGCCACGCGCTTACTACAGCAAGGGCAGGACACAAAAACACAAGATTCCTTAGAAAAACTTGCGCAATCTTTTATTAAAAACGACGAAAACCCAGCCCTATGCGTACCCGATGTAGCCAGCGCCTTGGCAGGTGCGCGAGATATTATGGCCGAACATATGGCCGAAGACAGAAACAGTCGCAAAGTTTTACGTAATCTTTTCGTGCGCCACGCACTTTTGCAATCAAAAGTAAGTAAGGGCAAAGAAGAAAGCGGCAGCACCTATCAAGATTATTTTGACCGCCAAGAACAAGCGGCTACCATGCCCACACACAGATTTCTTGCCGCCCTGCGGGGAGAGCGCGAGGGCTACCTCACTATTCATGTACGCCCTGATGATGTTCACGCTTTAGAACAACTTACACGCCAATGGATTCAAGAAAAAAACCACGCTGGCGCTCAAGAAATTCATACAGCAGCCAAGGACGCATGGCAACGTCTCCTTGCCCCTTCCTTAGAAAATGAATACCGCTCTGCCCTACGCGAACGCGCTGAAAAAGAAGCTATTTTGGTCTTTACAGCCAATTTACGCAAACTCCTCTTAGCTTCTCCCTTGGGGCCCAAACGCACTTTAGCTCTTGACCCAGGCTGGCGCACAGGGGCAAAACTCGTCTGTCTTGATGCCCTAGGAAACCTTTTGCACCACGAAGTCATTTATCCTCTCACGGGGCAAGAACAAAGCCAAAAAGCAAGCGAACGTTTACGCTCTCTCTGCCAAAAATACGCCATAGAAGCTATAGCTGTGGGCAATGGCACCGCAGGGCGCGAAACAGAGGCCTTTGTCAAAACCCTTGATTTGCCTACATCCATTGCCATTATTCTTGTGGACGAGCGCGGTGCTTCTGTCTACTCGGCTTCCGATGTGGCTCGTGCAGAGTTTCCTGACCAAGATATTACTGTGCGCGGTGCTGTGTCCATTGGACGCAGACTCATGGATCCTTTGGCAGAGCTGGTAAAGGTAAATCCTGCATCTCTTGGCGTGGGGCAATACCAACACGATGTTAACCAAACAGCCCTGCAAGACGCTCTTGGCGAAGTAGTGGCTTCATGCGTTAATGCTGTGGGCGTAGATATGAACACGGCCAGCGGCGAACTGTTGAGCTATGTGTCAGGCATTGGGCCGGCTCTGGCAAAAAATATTATCGCATGGCGCACCGAAAACGGCGCCTTTAGCACACGCAAAGAACTTTTAAAAGTACCGCGTCTTGGGCCAAAAGCTTTTGAACTTTCTGCGGGTTTTTTACGCATTCCCCATGGCAAAGAGCCACTAGATAGCAGCGCCGTGCATCCCGAGCGCTACGCTTTGGTAAAACGCATGGCCAAAGATATTGGCTGTACTGTGGCAGATTTGTTATCTAACGAAGATATACGCCAACGTATCAAGCTTAGCAACTATGTAGACGAAAGTATTGGTTTACCTACTTTGCGCGACATCATAGCGGAATTGGCTAAACCCGGCCGCGATCCTCGTCCTCCCTATGAGCATTTTAGCTTTGCGGAAGGCATTACCAGTATAGAACAACTAACAGAAGGAATGGAATTACAAGGTATTGTCACTAATGTTACACAATTTGGCGCCTTTGTAGACATAGGCGTACATCGAGATGGGCTTGTGCACATTAGTCAATTGGCCAATACCTTTGTCAAAAACCCTCACGAAGTTGTGAACGCCGGACAAAAAGTACGAGTAAAAGTGCTTGATGTGGATTGTAAACGAGGGCGCATCAACCTTAGCATGAAATAACACTGTAACAAGCTACCATGGCAGTCTATTAAAAAAGTCCATTTCCAAAAAATGCTGGTAAACTATCTTTTTTATAGCTCTCTACAAGCGGATACTAAACATAACAGGCTGTAAAAATAAGTTAAATGCCAATTATGAAAAAATAGTACAACATTGGCTATTTCAACAGGCGGATAAGCAGTCATCACGCTTCGTGGCACCACCAAAGCACTTTGCCAATAATGCGTACAGAATCTGCCAAATCTCCACGCATGTCTATATCAATGGGCGCATAACGTTCATTAAAAGAGCGTAAAATCAGGCGCTGACCGGGAAGAGTTTCAAGTGCTTTCACATAAATACCATCATCCACCCCTACAGCGTACACCGTATGTGGAATAATATTCTTGCGGGAAGTATCAATGAGCGCCAAATCTCCATCTTGAATATAAGGCTCCATGCTATCTCCGTGCACACGCATAAGAACCATGTTCTCCACAGAACCGCGTCTTTCTAGCCAGTCTCGCCGAAAAGCCATACGCTGTAGCACTTGCCCTTCCGTTTCAAAACTTCCTCCCCCAGCAGATAATTTAGCCGCAACCAAGGGAACAGTACAAAAATCTTCTAAAAAAAGCAGTTGTTCCTGCGTTATTTGTTCTTGAGCCATATGGTTTTGGCTCGCTTGCTCTAAAGCCTTTCCTTGCGAAGAAGGCGCTCTTTGCTTGCCCCCCATATGTTCTGCGCTGGTGCGGCTTGAGGGGCTATGGGCTGTTGCGCCTTGCACCATTGCCCCCTGCCCTACTACACTTTGTCCTAGCATGCCTTGAGCGGTAGTGCTTTGTAAAGAAGCAGGCATTTCAAACGTACTTTGAGCAGGAGCTAGAGATAAAAGCGCATCTATAGACACTCCGCCCTTTTGCGCAGCCCGTACAAGCCACCCATCAGGCACTTTATTTTTTCTTTTCGCTTGATGAATAGCCTGAGCCGAAACGCCCAAAAATTCCGCAAGTTGCACATCTTTGCTTAACGAAAGAGCTTGCAACAATTTGTCTAATATGGTTGTGGCATCAATAGGTGTGTTCATGTCATACATTTAATACAGGCAAAAAAATAAATCAATACTAAAGTTAGCTTTTTGCGTAAAAAAATTTTTTATTTATTTTATAAATTTTTGATTGACAAAAAAAATCTTTTCGCTATCATTGCTTCACAATACTTGAAAAAGGGGAATACATATGTTAAGTACTGATTTAGAAAATTTAGCCTGCGCTTTAGAACAAATGAGTGGTGAATTTACCAAAGACAATGCCATCTTTTTAGAAATCGTTTGCAGCAATCTACACTCTCTCGCGCAAAGGGTGCATATGCTCGAAGCTATCCCCGTCACGCCACCTTTAGAAATGTGTGACGATGATATTTGTATTTTACAATAATGGGCAAGCAATATGTTGCTGA
>CAYJHX010000014.1:0-7037 GCA_964369395.1 uncultured Desulfovibrionaceae bacterium | reverse complement strand
TATACGCCCCTATGGCTTGATACCTTCTTTATGGCCCCCTTTCGTTGGCCCTCTTCGGCCACTTTTGGGATTTGGCTGGGGTGTACATTTCTTGCCATATACAGCACCTTTATAGGAGAAAGCATTCGTTTTCTTCTTATGAAGGCTCATAGACGCTACTACCATGGGTTGAGCGATAACACGCTACATTACCATAAATTAAGTATGAAAGCCTTGCACAGTGGTCAAAAAGATGCCTACTTCGCCGCCAACAAAATGGCGCATGAGTCTTTTGGAAAAAGTTTTTTTGCTGGTGCCAGCGTTGGCATGGCTATGCTTTTACCCGTGCCTTTCTTTTTGGCTTGGCTTGCTTTGCGTTTCGAGGGCATTGCCGTGCATACCGTTCCCTTTACCGAAAATACTGTGGGTTATGTTTTTGTGTTTTTAACACTGTATATCATATGCCGCATAATTTTTGCCAAATTCAAAAAAAGATACCTAAAGCAAGTCTGATTGACTTACTTTAGTTACTTCAAGCACTACGAGGAAATCATGTCCATTTATATTTCTGGATCTCTGGCATTTGATCGCATCATGACCTTTCAAGGTAAGTTTCAAGACAGTATTATTCAAGACAAAGTGCACATGATGAGCATTAGTTTTATGGTTGATCGCATGGAAGAACAATTTGGTGGCTGTGCCGGCAACATTGCGTATACTTTAGCACTACTTCAAGAGACTCCTATGGTTGTTTCTTGTGCGGGGAAAGATTTTTCCTCTTATGCTGAACGCTTGCAAAAGCTTGGCCTTCCTCTCGATGGTATTACTCAAGATGATGAATTATTTACTGCACTTTGCTATATCACTACCGACCTTGACAACAACCAAATTACGGGTTTTTACCCCGGTGCCATGACTCTGCCTAGTCGATACGGTTTTCCCAAGCTTGACGCCGAACAAGATATTGCCATTATCTCTCCGGGAAATTTAAATGATATGCGTGCTCTTCCAGAATATTGTAAAGGAAAAGGCATGCGTTATATCTATGACCCTGGTCAGCAATTACCTGTGCTCAGCGCCGACGACCTCCTAAAAGGCATCAGCGGCTCCTTTGCTTTGACCAGCAATGATTATGAATTAGAGATGATTTGTAAAAAAACAGGAAAAACTGCCGCAGAAATTTATACCTTAACCACGTGGTGCATTACCACCCTCGGCGAGCAAGGCACCAACATTGTGGGGCAAGGCCAAAATCACCATATTAAGGCTATCCCCATAGCAAAAGTTGCCGATCCTACCGGCGCTGGTGATGCTTATAGAGCTGGCTTACTTAAAGGCTTTTCCAATGGCTACGATATTGTTGAAGCTGCGCAAATTGCATCCACTTGCGCTTCCTATGCCATAGAGCACTTTGGAACCCAATTGCATTCTTATACACCTCAAGATTTTATGCAGCGTTATGCCAGCACTTATACAGCTTTAAGTAAACCTTTATTTACCTAAACACTTTTGCGCATATACCATGCAGACAGACGTACTTCTACGCATGCAAGAAGAGCTTGCACAGGCTTTGCAACACACAGAGCCTGTGCAATGGGCCATGGTCATTGATGTAAAAAAATGTCTAGGCTGCCACGCTTGTACTGTTACTTGCATGGCAGAAAATGCCTTACCGCAGGGTATGAAGATACGCCCAGTTTTTGAAAAGGAGCAGGGTTGCTACCCTTTTGTTTCTCGAAATTTTACGCCGCGTTCCTGCATGCAATGCACAAAGCCTCCTTGTATTACAGTTTGCCCAAGCCAAGCTACATGGCAAGAAGAAAAATACGGTATAACGCTCATGGACTCTGCAAAATGTATTGGCTGTACGCGTTGCATAAAGGCTTGCCCTTATGCAGCTCGTCATCTTGATGTAGGACAACATTATCTTGCCACCGCCCCTTCCTTACCTTCGGTTTTGCTAGGAAAAGAAGGAGCACAATGTGCCTATGCAAAGGTTTTCTCCGCTAAACATGCCGTAGCAAATGAAAACACGCAAAGTAAAAAACAAAAAAAGCGCAATACTGTCTACAAATGTCATTTTTGTTTGCCTCGTTTGCAAAGGGGGCAATTACCCGCTTGCGTTACGGCTTGTATAGGCAGAGCCACTATTTTTGGCAACAGCAACAACGCGCATACTCTTGTCAGTCATTATATGGCCTCTCCTCGTACTAAGCCATTACACCAAGAACTTGGAACAAGTCCTCAAGTATTTTATTATAGCTAACTACTAAAAATACACTTGTATCGCATAGCATACGCACATCTGAGGGCAAAGAAAACTCTCTTTTGAAACACGTACCCTAAACGAACTTTCCAACCCAAAACTTCAAAAAATTATCATTTTATATATTATAAGATAACACCACAAGTTTTACTCTTAAGGAAAATAGATGCCCCCTACCGCTACAGAACAGAATCATGCCCCACAAGACGAATGCTACATCTATTCTGTTTGTCAGCAATGCAACACCAATTGCGGTATAAAAGTAAAACTTTCTCAAGGACATATCAACAGAATTGCAGGTAATCCTTACAGCCCTTGGACTCTAACCCCGCACATAGACTACACAACCCCCCTGTCAGAAACTTTGCCCCTTGAAGGAGCCCTCTGCCCCAAAGGCTATGCGGGGATACAAACCATATATGATCCTTATCGCCTAAAAAAAGTACTTAAACGTGTGGGCAAGCGCGGTGAAAATCGTTGGAAAAGTATAGATTTTCATGAAGCCATCCAAGAAATCGTTCAAGGAGGAAATCTTTTTGATGAAGGGCAAATAGATGGTCTTGCGCATCTTGCCTCCCTACGTGATTCACAGATTTTACGTCAACTAGCTACAGATGCCCAAGCTGTCGCTCAAAAAAAACTTTCGCTCAGTGATTTTCACACAAAACACGCCGAGCATCTGCACCACTTTATAGACCCAAATCATCCCGACCTTGGTGTAAAAAACAATCAAATTTGTTATAGTTGGGGGCGCTTAAAGGGTGGGCGTAATGAGTTTGGTCAACGCTTTTTTCGCGACGGGCTTGGCACCATAAACACTCATGGTCACACTACTGTTTGTCAAGGTTCCCTATACTTTACCTGCAAAGCCATGTCCGACCAATTCCACCAAGGGCATTTTCGCAATGGAAAAAAATTTTATTGGCAGGCAGACACAAATCATGCGGAATTTATAATTTTTGTAGGGGCTAATCCACTAGAGGCCAATTATGGCCCTCCTTTGCGTGCCAGTAAACTCAGTCAAAACATGGTCCATGGCGCCCAGCGCATAGCCGTTGTGGATCCGCGTTGTTCTAAAACTGCCGCGCGTGCTTGGAAATGGATTCCCGTACATCCGCATGGAGTGGCCGCTTTGGGCATGGGCATGCTACGCTGGATACTCGAACACCATAAATACGATGCTCGCTATCTACAAAATTGCACCCAACATGCCGCCCATGAAGATAAAGAGCCCACTTGGACACAGGCAGCATGGCTGGTAAAAATACTTCCCGATGGCACCCCCGGCCCTTTTTTACGCGCTTCTGACTTAGGGCAAGCTCTTGAAAAACGTATTCACCATGAAAGCGAATGGCTTTTTGATGCCTTTGTTACCCTGCAAAATAACATTCCCGTTTTCTTTGATCCCAACGACCAAGAGCAGACCATCCATGGAGAATTGTTCGTAGATACACAGCTTCAAGGGCAAGCAGTAAAGAGCGTCTTACAAATTTACAAAGAAGCCGCTTTTGAGAAAAGCCTTGAACAATGGGCGCAAGAAGCAGGTACCACCACAGAAGAAATTCAAGAGCTTGCCAAAGAATTCACCGCACACGGCAAAAAGGCTGTGGCAGATATTCACCGTGGCGCCTCACAGCATACCAATGGCTTTTATACTGTGGCTGTGTGGATGGTGCTTAATACCTTGCTTGGCAATTGTGGTTGGAAGGGCGGCCTAGCGCAAGCCAGCACCTACGATAGCAGCGGTACCAAAGCCCAAGGACCTTATTTTCCTTTTGCTGTAGAACAAGAAAAAAAATGTGTCCCTTGGGGGCTTTCCATCATTCGACACGGAGCAGAGTACGAAAAAAGTACACTTTTTAACGGTTTTCCTGCACAGCGTATGTGGTATCCTTTTGCCAGCGATATTTATCAAGAAATTATTCCTAGCGCTAGAGATAGCTATCCCTATCAAATCAAAGCACTTTTTCTATACATGGCCGCGCCCACCTATTCTCTGCCCGCTGGACACGCGCTCATGGATATTCTGCGTGACCCTCAAAAAATTCCACTCATCGTGGCCTCAGATATTACCGTTGGCGAAACCAGCCTATACGCCGATTACATTTTCCCCGATGCCAGCTATTTAGAGCGTTGGGAATTTCCCGGTTCGCATCCTTCCCAAATTTGTAAAGTAGCCCCTGTGCGGCAACCCTGTGTGGCACCACTCACAGAAACCGTCACAGTGTATGGCCAAGATATGCCCATAACTTGGGAAGCAACTCTGCTTGCCTTTGCCGAAGCCTTGCAACTCCCTACTTTTGGGCCTCATGCCTTTGGCCCAGATCAACATCTTTTGCGCGAAGAAGATATGTATTTGCGCATGGTGGCCAACATAGCTTATGGAGAACACACCGACGGCTCACAAAAAGTTTGTGCCGCTTCTGCGGAAGAAATAGCGCTTTTTCTCCAAGCACGACAGCATTTGGCTTCTACAACCTTTGACGCCGCACGCTGGAAGCGTATTGTGGGCGAAAACCTCTGGCCTCATGTCGTAACGGTGCTCAACAGAGGAGGACGCTTTGAAAACTTTGCCGAGGCTACTGACCACGATTATTTACGCCATGCTTATACAGGTATGATTAGTATATATTTTGACAATTTTACGCGTATTCGGCATGCCATGACCGGCAAAACGTATTTTCCTCATGCCCACGCCCTACCTGGCCCCGTAGATTGCCTTGGGCACCCCCTACCCGACCGTGAACAAGGCTATGACCTGATGCTTATTACCTATAAAAGCATCACCCAATGTAAAACGCGTACAGCAGGAAATTATTGGCTACACACCATCCAGCCTGAAAATTTTTTAGATATGGCTGCCAGCGATGCCGCCCGCTTAGAGATAAAAAACGGCGATACAGTAAAAATTCTTTCTGCCAGCAATCCACAAGGCCTATGGAATATTCACGACACTCACAGCAAAGCTATAGTAGCAAAAGTCAATGTTATTCAAGGCCTACGCCCTGGCGTCGTAGCTTTTAGTCTTGGTTATGGGCATTGGGCCAACGGGGCCGGCGCCATGACTATTGATGATGTGCCCATTGCCAGCGATGCACGCCGAGCCACAGGTTTTCACGCCAATGCCGTCATGCGCCTCGATCCTGTACTCAAAAATACCGGCCTTTGCGATACCGTGGGCGGCTCTGCGGTGTTTTATCAAAGCTTCGTGAAAGTTATAAAAGTGTCACAATCCCATGAATAGACGACCGTGAAAGAGTTTTCAAATTTCATAAAAGCTCTGCACGTATACATCTTAACTCACTTTAATGTTCTATGGGCCTTCGCAAAATGCATTATGCGAGGGCCCATTTTGCTAAAAAATACTTCCCATGAAATTATATTTGAAATTTTCATTTTGCCGCAATATCGTACTTTTTTTCTTTTCAAGCAAATGTAAAATACCTTTTCAGCCACAAAATCTGTATTATGCAAACTAATCATCTATTTTTTATGGTAAAAAAAAACTTGCCTTACTAACTTTTTAGGAGTTAAATGGTGAGTAACCACTTCGTTATTGACAATTTCGTCTACTCTTTTAACCCCATTTAAAAGGAAAATCATATGCATGACTTATGTCAAAAATCTCAAGATATAGTCACCAAACAAACAGAAAAACTTCAGGCACTTAAAAGTACTTTAGACGAGCAACGCTCTCTTTTAAACAATTTGCAAGACATGGCACAGGAGCTTTTTCCACAGTATAAAGGCATAGAAAAACCTGCAGATCTCCCCTCAGAGTATCAAAAAAAGCTCAACGATACTTTGCATGAGATTGATAGCATTACACATGAAATGACAACGGCGAGTGCACCAAAGAAGGTGCATAAAGTTAAAAATATGGTATAAAAGTTGTAGAAAACAACATCCTGCGTCATCGACACAAAAAAGCTATACTGCGTACATATCTCATATTCTACGCATTTTAATTTTTTTGTCCCTCACATTTCATGAACAAAGAAGGGCCTGTTTACGGTGTACTTTTCCGACAGGCTGATAAGGAGTTTTACGCTAATGATTAATTTAGACTTTAATGAAGACGGAAGCTTGACGACAGAAAGCATTACTAAGTTACAGACCACAGTACAGACCGTCCTGACGGGAGAAAAAACCCTTATGGAAGCTTTGCAACTGAGCCCAGAACAGTTTGAAGCACTCTATGCTGTGGGCCACAACACCTATGTTGCGGGAAAATATGAAGATGCTGCCAGCTTTTTTGGTATTCTTATTTCCATACAGCCTTTTGATGCGAGAGTATACATAGGTTTTGCAGCAAGCTTACAAATGCAGAAAAAATATGAACACGCAGCGCTTTTTTATCAATGGGCCTGTGGCATAGACCAACAAGACCCCACCCCCATGTTCCACAGCGCCGAGTGTTATATGGCCATGGATGATACAGCAGGTGCTAAATCTGCCCTTATTTACACATTGAAGCGCATTGAGGCCAACACAGCAGACCATACAGCTTTGAAGAATAAAGCAGAAGTGATGCTTGCCAACCTCAACGCCTAACACGCATTGAAAAGTACCTTCTCTGGCCTTAGTGATAAAAAGTCAAACGGCGTCTGTGTCAAAAACACATCACGCATCTTGCCTTTTTTCACTTCTTTGTATCGAGTATTTTTTGCATAGTCTGCCTGAAATTGGTTTTTTCAACAGACTATTAATAAGGAATCTTTATGAACACTATCAATACCGCAACCACCAATACAGATATAGCATCCTTGCTAAGCTCTGGAGATACCGACGC